>JASHRI010000294.1 GCA_030037435.1 Candidatus Acidiferrales bacterium
TCGGTCAACTTCCTGAGTAACGGGCTTACAGGACATTTCAGGTAGCGCCTCGATTCCGCAGGGTGCAGAATCGCGACCCGTAGGTCGCGTGTCATTGTGAAACGCTGACGTGAGCATCAGAGCGAAGAGGAGAAGTCGATGATCAAGAAGGTCGTTGCTGGTGCCGTTGCGCTTTTGTTCGTCGCTTTGCTCGGCTATCGAGTTGCCGCGGCGAGAAACGCTACACAAACACGAGCCGAAGATCGGGCGCAGATCGAAAATCTGATGTGGAAATACAGTCGTGCTCTCTACGCACTGGACCCTGATGCGTATGCAGCACTATACGCGCCGGATGGTCAAAAAGGCACGGGCGCCAATGCCGTCAAAGGACGCGAGGCGCTCAGGAAAATGATGGTGAACCTTAAGCAACGCGAGGCCGGGCAGCAGGCTGCCTACGTCATGGAGTTGGACAGCTACGTGGAATTTCCCGACCGGGACCATGCGCACATGGAAGCGTATTGGCTGCAAGTCTCACCCCGGACCGGCCCGAACGAACCAGCTCGGGTTGTGAACGCCGGTCGCGAAGTTGACGAATTCGCGCGCATCAACGGCCAGTGGTACATCGAGCTGCGCAACGACACGGCAAAACCCTGATTAACGGGCTAACGGACACCAGCATTGTCCCGACACACTCGACAGCAAAGCCGGGAACGGATGCGCCCGCCGACGCCGTGACGACCGTTTCAGTGTAGTATGTGCCCGCGGCACATCGCTTATTTCACTTGGAGGTTTCATGCGCACAATCATCATGGGTCTCGCTTTTATTCTCGCGGCTGGGCTCGTCGCCGCGCAGCAACCGGCTCAATCACCAGCGAAGCCCACTAACCTCTTCGTATCCTCTGGCGAAGTCGCCCAATTAATCGCCCAAGCGAAGAGCGAACGCAAACCAGGTCAGCCGATCGTCGTGAAGCCGATGCTGGAGCTAGGTTCGTACGATGGCCATTTGGAGTACCGAGCTTCGGTTGGCGCCGCTGCCGTGCACGAAAAGGAAGCGGAGGTTTTCTACGTGATCGAAGGCTCAGGCACGTTGGTCACCGGAGGAAAATTGATGAACGAGAAGCGGATGAATGCCACCAATCTTACTGGTTCCGCTATAGAAGGCGGCGCATCGCGTCCCGTCTCGAAGGGGGACTTTATCTTAGTCCCGGAAAACACTCCGCATTGGTTCAGTTCGATAAACAAAACTCTCGTTCTTTTCTCGTTACATGTTCCACGTCCGTGACCTTCCTTGGGCAGAGTGCATCAGGGCAAAGTCCCGATTAACGGGCTAATCCCGCAATTGCTTTCTCGCCCGACCAAGGGTCCGGGTAACCGGCCACGCGATTACAGCCGCGAATACAACATTGAGCACATTCTGTCCCTCTGGTACGAGCAGTCTATCGTTTTATCAGTCGCACTCTGCCAGGCTCACAGGAGGCAGTTTATTGGGGGACGATCTCCATGAGCTTTCGGACTACGATCGCGCGCGCGGCCCTTGCCTTGTTCGCACTCGCACTCGCTGTCATTGCGCGAGCCCAGGTACCGCAGAATTCGGCTCAATCGACGGCTCCGGCGGCCACTGACCTCAACTCCATGCTCGCTGCAGCCGCTGCGGGCAATGCACAGGCGCAATTTGCCCTCGGCAATTACTACTTCGCTGGCCGTTATGTGACGCTCGATTACGCGCAGGCCGTGTCTTGGTATCGCAAATCCGCCGCCCAGCACTTTGCTCCCGCTCAGGATCAGCTCGGCAGCATGTATCAGAACAACACCGGTCTGCTGCAGAACTACAAGAGCGCCGCAAATTGCTATCGTCTCGCGGCAAACCAGGGCTATGCGCTCGCGGAGTACCATCTGGCGGGCCTGTATAAAATCGGCCGTGGCGTCCATCGTGATTACAAGCAAGCCTTCGCTTGGTACCGCAAAGCGGCTGACCAGAATTTCCCCGGTGCCGAGGAGGAAGTCGGCTATTTCTACCAGAGCGGACTTTCGGTAAAGCGTGATTATGCCCAGGCGATCGCTTGGTACGGCCGCTCCGCTGGTCACGGCAACTCCAACGCCGAAAACCAACTAGGCTTCCTGGCCGAGCAAGGGTGGGGCCAGCAACAGAATTATGCCGTGGCTCTTGCTCACTATTACAAAGCAGCGGCACTTGGCAACGACCACGCGCAGGAGAACATCGGCTATATCTTTCAACATGGCACCGGTGTCTCCACGGATTACGCCAAGGCCATGTCGTGGTTCGACCAAGCCGCGGCCCAGGGCAACGGCGACGCTGAAAACCAGCTCGGGTGGATGTACCAATACGGGCAAGGCGTGCCGGTTAACGATGGTAAGGCCTTGCTTTGGTACCAATTGTCTGCCGCGCAGAACGATGTCAACGGCAAAAACAATCTTGCGTCTTTTACCTTCGATCTTCAGGAAGACGGGACGTACCAAAATGCCACGGTGCTGGCTGTCCCCGACGCCGTCATCGACCAGGCTAAGCGCTGGGCGAATGTCCAGGATCTCCAATGTCGCATTGACGCCGTGGAAGCCGACGCCCAACAGCAAGAGGATCTTGCCAGCCAACTCGAAGGTATGGGTAAGGGCAAAAACGATGGCATCAGCAAGATTTTCCAGGCCATGGGAAGCACCGGCGCCACAAAATACCATGCCCTAGCTGCGAAAGATCGCGCCGAAGCGGCCAGCCTCCGCGACCAACTGGCTCCAATTGAGTATAAGAGCCAGTCCTCCCTAGTCGCCCGCAACCCCTAACCTCACGCGCGCGTCTGCCAACCCTCGCTTACTGTCCTGCCACTGATCGTGTCGAATCTTCTCGGGCTCCCGATTAACGGCCCGGTCGGGCCATTACTCGCAACTACAGAAAACGTGCAGAGTCTGCAGCTAGCGCGTCCAAATGACCTTTTGAGAACACGCCGGACGAGCGATCTCCTGTCAGAATTTGCAGTGGCGCGCGTGCCTCGTTCGCTGTTTCATTGCAGGGACAATCCGAGCCCGCCTAGGAGGTATCAATGTCAGTCTTAGCATGGATCGTTCTCGGCCTGATTGCCGGTTTCATCGCGAGTAAGATCGTGAACAAAGCCGGATCGGGGACTCTGATGGACATTGTCTTGGGGATCATCGGTGCTGTGGTGGGTGGCTGGCTATTCAGCACCATCGGACATGTCGGCGTAACCGGTGTAAACCTTTACAGCATCCTGGTCGCTGTTGTTGGTTCGGTCGTCGTTTTGCTTATCTACCACGCGTTGTTCGGCGTTCGCACCCATGCGAGGTAGACGCCAAGCATTGCTTGATCTCTACGAAGGTAATTCGCCGAGATAGGAACGCTTGACAGCATCAGGGTCCTGAAAAGAGTGACCCAGGGACCACAACGGCCTGGGAACACATGGGCCGACTGTAAGACATCTAGCCGTCTAGCCCCAGGGCGCGGCCTGTGCGATCCTCCACCGTTCCGCGCGCTCCAGCAGCGCCTGCAGCCAGCCAAGCATTCTCGGCCAGCCTCGATAGCTTTCCGCGAGCTTCGGATGGGCAGCATCATTCGTCTGTGACGAGGGACTGAAACAGATACATATGGTTCAAGTCGACGCCGTCTTGATATTCCCACAGGCCAAGCGTACTGTCGCCCGGCCCGGTAATATTAGCGATGATCCCGGTTTTTCCGCCTCCGAGGTCGATTACATTGAGCAGTTCGGGGAGCTCAAAGAGAAAACCGTAAGGAGAGGTAATCTTTTCCAGCGCCGCGATATGCAGATTCGGCTGCGGCGCGATCCATGCCCCTATAGCAAGCACCGGCGCACTTCCGAACTTGTCGTTCGCTCGCCATTCAGCCCGAGCGTAATAACGTAAATCACCGTCGGCCAGGCGAAACGCCTGCACAGCCAACGTCGGTGCAGTATTCTTTATCTGCAGTCGCTCCTCAGCCGTCACCACTGTATCCGCTCGCTCGGTGAGCAGCGCAGCGATCTGCGTTTGCACGTCAAACCGCACCGGCTCTTCGAACAGACCCGCAAAGCTCCCCGGAGCCGTGAATCTTGATGCTCTGGTGGATGCCGGTTTTGGCTTGTCCGGCGCGTCATCGCTGGAATTGTGGCGCTGCAAGACGTAGTACTCCTGCGGTCCTATCAACGCGGTTGGGTCGTACAACTTGCCCAGCGCCCCGATATACGAAGGATCATCGTCTTCATTGTCAGAGGCATATCCGACCAGCGTGGTTAGCGTTACCGTCGTGAGCCTGCCATCACCCAGAAGCAAGTCATAGCGATCGCCGATGTGAAACTGCTCCGCGCCCGACTTTTTCGTGATCTGCGCAACGTAGTTCGCGGGAAGCTCCCTCTGAAAAAGAAATCCAAACGTGGTCGGGACGGCGAGGGGACGCGCAGTGCGCGGGACAGTGCCGTTGAACTTCACCGCGTCAAAGAAAACAATGATGTGATTGCCATCATAACGGCCTGCGAGCCAGAAACGCGGTTTCGGAGTTTGCGCGACCGCAGGAACCGAACTTGCCACCATAGCTACAAGAGTCGATAGCACTAGCCATGGGAATCGGAAACTCATGCGTCGATTATAATCAAGCCAAGCTGCCACAAGGCTACGCGGAAATCGGAAACTCGCCGTTCACCGCGCACTGAGCGGCGAGGTACAGGGTGGACCCGCTAGCCGCTAAGCTTTAGCTCGCTAGTTCCACGATGCTGCCTTTCGATCCTCCACCGTTTCGCCGCGCTCCAGCAGAGCCTGCAGCCAGCCCAGCATTCTCGGCCAACCTCGATAGCTTTCCGCGAGCTTCGGATGCGCCGCGAGGCCGCTGTGTCGCAGGCGCACAAGCGTGCCTTTGCCCACCGGCTCCAGTTCCCATCGCACCTTCGTCTGCGCGTCGCCCGTCCACGTTGCGAGCCAAGTGGACGCGAGCACACGCGGCGGATCGACCTCTAAATACTCGCCGGAAATTTCGAACGGGCCGCCGCGCCCGTCCACCCCGCCGCTGCGCCATTTCCCGCCCGCCCGCAAATCGCACTCAAACTTCGTGCAGCGGTAGACGCCCGTCTGTCCCCACCACTTCACCACTTGCGAAGGATCGGTCAGCGCCTGAAACACGCGCTCGGGCGGGGCGGCAATCTGAATCTCTACCATTATTTCGTCTGCATCCGGACTCACTTTCGATGTGGCCACGTGAAAAACCTCCCATTTATTTCTTGCGCACCGTTTTCTTCGATTTCTTTCGCTCCGAATGTCGCGCCATCTCGCTCGCGTATTCGCTCTCCACAAAAGCCTTCAAACTCGAAAGATTCCTTTCCCAGAAAACCCGGTACTCGCTGAGCCATGTATCGACGGTTTTTAGCGGCCCCGGATTCAGTTCGTAGACGCGGTTGCGGCCCTCGCGGCGTTCGCTCACCAGCCGCGCGCGCCGTAGCAGTCGCAAGTGCTTCGAGATTGCGGGCCGCGATATGGGAAAGGCTTGAGCGATCCGTCCCGCCGGCAGGCTGCCTCGGCGAAGCATGTCCAGCACCGCGCGTCGCGTCGGATCTGCCAGCGCGCTGAAAGTCGCCTCCCGTAAATATGTAACCGTCTGGCTACGCATATTTCGTAACCATACGGTATCGCATCTGCGTTGTCAAGCCGGCTTCTTCTGCCGTCGCTGTTGCCGCTTCTTCGACCGGTGCGGCTGCGATCTTTACACCACGCACCCCCTTGCATCTCGCTTCTTCCTAGCACATGCTATAGATGTGTAGTTGTGAGGCGCGCCGCGGATTTGAAATGAGCCGCGGCCAGACGGGAAGATGAACGGAGCGAATGAGTTGAAGGCTGTCGAATCGGAACCCCTGGCTTGCTCGCCGTGGCGTGCGAACATCGCGAGTCAAGGGGGCAGGGCCATAGCCCTGAGCATGGGTCTAATCGAAACTCTCTTTCGATTAGAATCGCTCGTAAGTTATAGAAAAAAAAGAACGGCGAGCAAATCTAATCGAAACTCCTTCCGGGCCCTTTTCTTTCGCCAGCGTTCGTCCTACATGCCACTCGCGAACGTCAGTCGAGGAGGCAAATAGCATGGACGCTCATGCCTCGCCGGCGCCGCAAGGTCGCACCCGCGTCGAATCCGACAGCATGGGGAAGATCGAAGTCCCCGCCGACCGCTATTACGGCGCGCAGACGGCCCGCTCGCTGATTCATTTCAATATCGGGCGCGACACGATGCCGCCCGAATTGATTCGCGCCTTTGGAATCCTGAAAAAAGCCTCAGCGCTGGTGAATCAGGATCTCGGGAAACTCTCCGCGGAAAAAACGAAGCTGATCGTGCAGGCAGCCGACGAAGTGATCGCCGGAAAACTGGACGAGCATTTTCCGCTGCGCATTTGGCAGACAGGCAGCGGCACGCAAACCAATATGAACGCGAACGAGGTGATCTCAAACCGCGCGATTGAGATTTCCGGCGGCGTAATGGGCAGCAAGAAACCCATTCATCCGAACGACGACGTAAACATGTCGCAGTCGTCGAACGATACTTTTCCGACGGCCATGCACATCGCCGCCGCATCGCGCGTGGCCGAAGCGCTGATTCCCTCTGTCGAGCGGTTGCGCGACGCGTTGAATGCCAAGGCACAACAGTTTTCCGGCGTGGTAAAAATCGGCCGCACGCATCTGATGGACGCCACTCCTCTCACCGTAGGGCAGGAGATGTCGGGCTGGGTCAACTTGCTCGACCGTGACGTCACGCGGCTTCGCGAAGCGCTCGAAGGTTTGTTTGATCTTGCGATTGGAGGTACGGCCGTTGGCACCGGCCTCAATGCCCATCCGGAATTTGCGGATCGCGCTGCGAAAAAGATCGCCGACTTGACACACCTGCCGTTCAAATCGCATCCGAATAAATTTGCGGCGCTTTCTGCACACGACGAGATCGTCTTCGCCAGCGGCGCGCTGAAAACACTCGCCGCATCGCTGATGAAAATCGCCAATGACATTCGCTGGCTTGCTTCCGGTCCGCGCGCCGGCTTGGGCGAATTGATTCTTCCGGAAAATGAGCCGGGCTCGTCGATCATGCCTGGCAAAGTGAACCCGACGCAGTCGGAAGCCATGACCATGGTTGCCGTGCAGGTTTTCGGCAACGACGCGGCCATCGGATTCGCCGGCTCGCAAGGTAATTTCGAACTCAACGTTTTCAAGCCGGTGATGATTCACAATTTTCTGCACTCGGTCCGACTGCTCGCCGACACATGCCGGTCGTTCGCGGATCATTGCGTCAGCGGCATGGACGTGGATTTTCAGCGCATCGAGCAGTACGTGAAAAATACGCTGATGATCGTCACCGCGCTCAATCCGAAAATCGGGTACGACAAATCCGCTGAAATCGCCAAGAAAGCTCATCATGAACGGACCAGCCTCCGCGAGGCTGCTCTCAAGCTCGGCTATCTGACGGAGAAAGAATTCGATGAACTGGTGCGCCCCGAAAACATGACTCATCCATAGGATGTGCCGAAGTGAAACGCGCACTTTCCTGCGTCTCATTTTTTCTCACGAGCATTGTCACTTTTCGTCAATTGCGATGAATAATTCTCACTTCTCGCAACATGCTTCGGCTCGCATGAACATTTCCTTTGACTGTTTTTCGGAGCTTCATTAAACCTGTATTCCCCTTGGGAACCTCTCGGTTTCCCCCTTCCGCCAGGAGCACTCATGAGAATTCTTATTGCTGAAAACGACGCGGCACTCGGCGCATTTTTGCAGCAGGGATTTCAGACGGAGCGCTACTTAGTGGATCTAACCGACGATGGCCAGCGAGCGGCGGCGCTTGCCGGAGGCAACATCTATGACGCCGCGATTCTGGACTTGAATCTCGCGCAGCACGGTGGAATCGACCTGCTTCGCAGCGTGCGCGCAAAGCGCGAGCTGCTTCCCATTCTCGTGCTAGCGAACCAGACGGGGCCGCAAGAGCGCGCCGAGATGCTTGACGCCGGAGCGGACGATCTGGTGCTCAAGCCGTTCGCGTTGTCGGAGCTTTCGGCGCGCGTACGCGCGTTGCTGCGCCGCGGCAGCCGCTCCGCCGAAGCCGTCCTCTGCGTGGAGGATTTGGAATTGAGCCGCGTGGAACGCACGGTGAAACGAGCCGGGCGCAGCATCGAACTGACGCCCAAGGAATTCGCGCTGCTCGAATATCTGATGCGCAACAGCGGCGAGCGCGTGACGCGCGCGCAGATCGTGCGGCACGTCTGGAATCTTTCGTTCGACACGATGACCAACGTGGTCGACGTGTACATCAACTATCTGCGGAAGAAAGTGGATTCTTCTTCGGAGCACAAGTTGATTCACACGGTGCGCGGCGTGGGATATCAACTGCGAGCGCACGATACTTCGCGTCCCGCCGCTTCGAGAGCTGTGGCTGCGTCCTAGGCCGCGACAGCTCAACGTGACAACAAGTGGACAACGAAAGAGGGAATGGGCAAATGTCTGCGAGCACCGTGGCATTTGTGGGGCGGCGAGACCAACGAGTACTTGTAGCGAGTTCTCGCGGCG
>JASHRI010000295.1 GCA_030037435.1 Candidatus Acidiferrales bacterium
CCAAGGACGCGGAAGGGCAGGTTTTGAACGCGGATCGTCATCCCGACGGGATTCTGGCCTCCGAAAATTTCCGTGACAATCGTGTGTCCGATGACACAGACGTCGGCGGCGACGTCGACATCGCGCTGAGAGAAGGAACTGCCCTCCACCACAGGCCAATTGCGAATCTGGGTGTATTCGGGCGAGGCGCCATAGGCGCGGGTATACCAATTCTGGTTGCCGTTTACTACCTGGACTGACGAAAACGCAATCGGCGAAATAGCCGATACGTTCGGCACGTGCGCGAGGATCGCGTAGGCGTCGTCGGCGGTGAGTGTTTTGGTTGCTTCGCTGCCCATGCGTACGCCATTCGAATTCACGCTGCCGGCGAAGACCATGATCATGTTTGTGCCGAGCGCCTGAATCTGCTGCTGCACCTGCTCGCTGGCGCCTTCGCCGATTGCCACGGTACAAATCACCGCGCCCACGCCGATGATGATGCCGAGCATGGTGAGGATTGTGCGCATTTTGTTGCGCGCCAGAGCCCGAAGGGCAACGCGGATTACTTCCTTCGGATTCATGCTTCACCTCGCTTTGCGCCGGGTCGAGCCATCAACGCGGCCCCGGGCCTCTGCCCATAAAGGGCGTTCGCGCGTTGTTCGACCCGCTTTTAGTGTTCTCTTCAGAAGTGATCAGCACATCGCCCACGTTCATGTTGCCTTGCAGCAACTGAGTGTTGTTGTAATCCGTAATTCCGACCTGAACGGCAATCGGAATCATTTCATTTTGAGGGCCCATTTTCCAGACAGTCTGCCACCCGCCGAGGTGCGTGGTGGAAGCTTCCCTGGAGATGTTATAGCGCTTATAGAGTTGCTGTAGCGCTACAGGGGTCATCTGGGGCTTGAAGGTGAGAGCTGGGTTAGGAATTTGAACGGTGTCCTGCGCATGGCCGGTTGGTATCGTGACGTATGCGGTTTCACCGGGCAGCAGTTTTTCATCCGGGTTATTGAAATCGATGATGGTGTTGTAAGTCACGACGTTCTGGACTGTGGTCGGGTTCAACCGGATGTTGCTGACCCGGCCGGTAAAAACGTCGTTTGGAAATGCGTCCACCTGAAACGTTACCGGGATTCCCACTGTGATGTTTCCGGTGTCGGATTCATCCGTCGCCGCGTAAACCTGCATGCGGGTCAAATCTTGAGCGACCGTGAACACGTTGGGTGCCTGCAGAGTTGCCGCGACAGACTGGCCAACGTCGATGTTGCGCGCCACCACCGTGCCGTCGATTGGGGAGAGGATCGTCGTGTATTTGAGGCTCGTTTCGGCGGCGTTCAAAGCACCTTGCATAGCGGTTACCTGGCTCTTAGCCTGCGAAAGCGTTGCCTGGGCCTGCTCGAGAGCCGCCTCCGCGGATTTAACGTCGGCCTTAGCCTGCAACATGGTCGATTGCGTCAAATCATTTGAATCTGTGGAAACGATGCCGGACTGCAGCAGATCCTGGGAGCGCTTTGCGGTTGCGGCCTCGTATTTCATGTTCGCCTGCGCCTTTGCCAGCGCTGCCTCGTCGACCTGTACGTTCGCTGCGAGAGTCACTAGATTGGCCTGAGCATTATCCAAGTTACCCCGCGCCTGTGTGACCTGCGCTTCGTAGATTGCTGGGTCAAGCTGGGCGAGGACCTGGCCATTTTTTACGCGCGTGTTAAAGTCCGCGAAGATGTATTGCACGGTGCCAGACACGTATGAGCCGACCGAGACCGTTGTAAGCGGATTAATGGTTCCGGTGGCTTGAACGACGGCGGTGATGTTGCCCCTACCGACCGTGGCGGTAGTGAACTTCGGCGCGTCGTTCCGGCGATGGTTGTAATACAAGCCAACGATGATAATGACCAGGCAAACGATGCCGACCACGTATGTTCTCTTGTGCTTTTCGTAGGATTCGCGTAGCGACATGGATCTCCGATGCTGCGGAAAGTGTTTGCGCCCAACTCATTGGTTCGCCCGGGTTCCACGGGCCGCCCCAGTGTTACAGACGTGAATGCAGCCTTTTGGGTTACGCTCGGATTGGTTCTGGCATTACACGGTCTTAGTTCCATTCGCAAGGTCCGGTTTCTTCGGAAAACCAGTGCTGCGAACGAGATGCCGGGCCATTCAAACATTCGTCGATGGCGAATGTCCGTGTTAGAGTGAGCGGCTCAGCAGACTGAATCCGTACCACATCTTACAAGGCCGAAGGTGGGGGGATCAACGTGCCGTATCGGAACTTGCGCGAATTTCTGCATCGCCTTGAAAAAGAGGGGGAGCTCGCCAGGATTTCCGCCGAGGTCGATCCAATCCTGGAGATCACGGAAATAGCGGACCGCACCGTGAAGGCCCAAGGCCCCGCGTTGCTATTCGAGCGGCCCAGAGGGTCGCGTGTCCCGGCGGTGACAAACCTGGTGGGAAGCGAGCGGCGGATGAACCTGGCGCTGGAAGCGGGCTCTCTGGAAGAGATCGCCGGGCGAATTTCATCCATTTTGGACATGCAGTCCCCGCAAGGGCTGCTGGACAAGGTAAAGATGCTGCCAAGGTTGGCGGAACTGGGGAACGTTTTCCCGAAGACGGTGCGTAGCGGGGAGTGCCAGGAGGTGGTGCACACGGAAGCATTTTCACTGCTGGATTTTCCGATCCTGCAGTGCTGGCCGCAGGATGGCGGGCGTTACATCACGTGGCCGATGGTAATCACCAAGAATCCCGAGACAGGTAAGCGCAACGTCGGATGCTACCGCATGCAAGTGTTCGATTCGCGGACCACGGGAATGCACTGGCAAACGCAGAAACACGGCGCCGAGCATTTTCGGAGTGCGCGATCGAAGAACGGAGAAGGGAAGATGGAGGTGGCAGTAGCGATCGGTTCCGATCCGGCCACATGCCTAGCCGGTATCCTGCCCGTACCACCAGATATGGACGAATTTCTTTTCTCGGGATTCCTTCGCCGCGATCCCGTCGAACTAGTGAAGTGCAAGACCGTCGATTTGGAGGTTCCGGCGAATGCAGAGATCGTTCTCGAAGGACATGTGAATTTAGGCGAAATGCGAACGGAGGGACCGTTCGGAGATCATACTGGATTCTATTCGCTCGAGGGGCAGTATCCTGTGTTCCATGTCACTTGCGTAACGCATCGGAAGGAGCCTATATATTTGACCACTATTGTTGGGCCGCCGCCACAAGAGGATTACTTCATCGGCCATGCCATAGAGCGAATTTTTTTGCCGGTGATGAAGATGCAACATCCGGAGATCGTAGATGTGACGATGCCGGCGGAGGGGATTTTTCAGAACCTGATGATTGTGTCGATACGCAAGAGCTATCCAGGACACGCGCGCAAAACCATGAACGCGATCTGGTCGCTGGGACAAGCGATGTTCACGAAGGTCATAGTGGTGGTGGACCACGACGTGAACGTGCAAGACGCGCGCGAAGTGGTTTGGAAGGCGCTATGCGCGATCGATCCGGAAAGAGATGTTCAGTTTGTGCTCGGTCCCGTCGATACGCTCGATCATGCAGCACGGAGGCAGGATTTCGGCTCGAAGATGGGAATCGATGCGACGCGAAAGTGGCCCGAAGAAGGGTACACAGGTCGCTGGCCGGATGAGATCAAGATGAACGCGGCGACGAAACAGCGCGTGGACGAAATTTGGTCAAAGCTTAAACTCGACTTTTCGAAGCGAAGTTAGGCGAGCGAAGATAGGGAAAAGGAAAACGCTTGCAGCGGACCCTTCTTTTTCTCAGACTCCAACCCTTATTATCCATCTCGCGAGCACCTCAAGAATTCGCCTAACCTTCACCGAACCGCACGAATCCTGTCCTTCCGGACGGGTTTAATCAAAAGCACACACCGGGAACATGAGCGTTGACAGTCTGCGTCTACGGATGTGATAAACGATTCACGGGGTCGTACCGGATCTATCAGTACCGAAGAGAGTTCGAAGTCGCGTTCGAATCTCCCGGGGGGTTGGGCGAAGCAGAAACGAAAAGAGGTTCCCTCTAAGCGTAGCCTTGCGGGTTACGGCTGCGCGGAGGGGTGGCAAGCGAGAGGCGGCAAGATGTTCAATCTGGGGAAAACGAAGTCGCTGATTGGCCTGGATATCGGCTCAAGTTCAGTGAAGGCCGTGGAACTGAAGAAGGCCAAAGACGGCTACGAGCTAGTCAGCTACGGCCTGGAGCCGCTGGCGCAGGACACGGTGGTGGACGGCGCGATCATGGACGCACCCTCCGTGGCCGAGAAGATCATCGCGATCTTCGACGGGCAGAAAATCAAAAGTAAAGACGTTGCGACGTCCGTCTCGGGCCACTCGGTGATCGTCAAGCCGGTGAAGATGCCGCTGATGACCGAAGAAGAACTCTTCGACCGCGTCCACGCTGAGGCGAGCCAGTACATCCCATTCGATATCGCTGACGTAAACCTCAGCTACCAGCTTCTGGAAGCGACCGAGAACCAGATGGACGTGCTTCTGGTGGCGGTGAAGAAGGACAAGATTCTGAACCACACGAACGTGCTGGCACAGGCCGGCAAAGTTCCTGTGGTGGTGGACATCGACGCGTTTGCGTTACAGAACTGCTTCGAGGTGAATTACGAGCCCGATCCTTCGCAGGTGGTCGCACTGCTGAACATCGGCGCCAGCGTGATGAACATCAACATTGTTCGCGGCTGGACGCCGTTATTTACGCGCGACGTCTCTGTGGGGGGCAATCAATACACCGACGCATTGCAAAAGGAACTGGACCTGAGCTTCGAGGATGCCGAGAAGCTGAAGATGGGCGGAACCCTGGCGGGAGTGAGCGAGGAACAACGCACGGCCATCTTGAGATCGGTATCCGACATCCTGATCCTCGAAATCCAAAAGACGTTTGACTTCTTCCGCGCCACGGCGAGTGGTGAAAACATCCGCCGCATCGTGGTGGCAGGCGGCACCGCGCGGGTTCCTGGCCTACTCGATTTTCTGAAAGAGGAATTTGCGATGCCGGTCGAGGAACTGTATCCCTTCCGAAAAATTGCAATCAACCCAGGGCGCCATGACGAAAGCCAGCTCCGTGAACTGGCGCCGCGCTTGGCAATTGCCGTGGGCCTGGCGCTGAGGAGTTTTGACACCCCATGATCCGGATTAACTTACTCGGCCAGGCACGACCCAAGGCGGCCAAGCAGGCGGTGCCGCTTGAAGCGACCGTGCAAATTCTGTTTGCGGTGGTGGCTATTGGTCTTGCGGCGCTGATTCTGGGTATCACCTACTACCAACAGCAGCGCCAGTTGCACGCGACGCAGCAACGGATCCTGGCCCTGAAAGCCGAAAAGGCCAGCTTGCAGCAGATCAAGCGCGACGTGGACCGGTTCGAGAGTGAGAAGGCTGTGTTGCAGCAAAGGATCGACGTGATCGAAACGCTTCAGAAGAACCGCACTGGTGCGCAGGACCTGCTTCAAATGGTCGCGAACACCGTCGTTCGAGTCGATTCGCTGTGGCTCACGTCCTTTAGCCGCAGCGGTTCGTCGCTGACGATCGAGGGAGAAGCGGGATCGATCGACGCGGTGGCTAACTTCATCACCGAAATGAAGCGTTCCGGCTACTTCGACAACGTAGAAATCAAGGACGCCAAGGAAAACGATTTGGTGCCGTCGGTAACCACATATGCGTTCTCCATGACTGCGTCGGTTTCCGCAACGCCGACTGGTTCGGCGCAAGCCCAACCCGCCGATACCACTGCACCGCCGAAGCCTGCGGCCAAGGGGAGGAGCTAGCCATGCCATCTGGTTTCCGCGACTGGCCCTGGCCTCTACAAGCGCTCGCATACGTGGGGCTGGCCATCGTCCTCGTGCTGGCGGGGCTGTACGTGCCCGGCTCGCCTCTGCAGAGTATCCGCACGCAATTGGAAAGCGCGCAGGCGGAATTGAAGCCTCTGGAATCGGACGTTCAAAGCCTTCGGGTCTACAAGCAGCGGCGCGCCGAGCTTGAGGCAGACATGGACGCACTGCAGAAACAATTGGCGACGTTGCAGACGATCGTTCCAGAAGAGAAGCAGGCCGATCAGTTCATTTTAATGGTGCAGCGCGCGGCGGCCAGTTCGGGCGTGACAATCCGCACATTGACCGCGAAGCCGGTGGCGCAGAAGCCATATTACTTCGAGATGCCATTCGAGATAGAGGCCGATGGTCCGTACTACTCAGTCCTCGACTTTTTCTCCAAGCTGGGCCGCCTGTCGCGAATCATCAACGTTGGCGACTTGAAGCTGGACGGCATGAGCGGTAAGAACGCCGGCAGCAAATTCCATCAGGTAGCGGGCACGTCGGTTGGCGGCACCTTCACAATCACGACTTTCTTCACGAGCGCGGCGCAAGACCAGGCAGCTCCGGCTGCCACTGGTGCTGCCAAGGGAAAACGATAGGGCGATGACGATGAACTTCGCAAAGTCATGCGCAAAGCTGATCGGGATACTTGTGATTTCGGCGGGGCTCAGCACGGGCGTATGGGCGCAGGCCAAGATGGCGAAAAAATCGCCGCGCAAGTTGGCGCCTAAAGCTCAAGCTGCTGCCAAGCCATCGCCTGCGGCGGCTCCCGCTGCGGCGCCAGCGCCATCGTCACCAGCGGCAGATGCGTCCGCGGGCGCGGATAAGACGATCTCAGTTGAAGGCAAGCGCGACCCATTCGTTTCGCTAATTAATGTCTCCACCGGAAAAGGGGCGAACTTGCCTCCCGGAAAGGCGGGATTGGTGGTTGCTACCGTGCACGTCGACGGAACGGTGCAATCGCAGGGTGGAATGATCGCTGTCCTGTCGAATCCGGATCAGCGAGTGTATTTCGTTCGCGAGGGAGACAAGCTGTACGACGGCGATGTGGAGAAGATCACGCTGGATGGTGTGACGTTCCAAGAGGACTCGAAAGACGCCTTCGGGAAGCCGATCGAGCGAGTTGTGACGAAGCGAATCTACGCGAGTGCGGGAGAGCAGCAATGAGGATGATGCGCAGGGCGTGGGGGCTGGGCGCGCTAATTGCGGCCGGCTTGATACTGACGGGCGGAGCGCTACGAGCGGGCGACGCGCCGGTCGTGCACGTGAAGGCGGTGGTGGCCGACGGTGGAGTACGTCTGGAGGCGCAAGCCAACGGACCGTTCGAATACACCGAGTACCGGGCCAGCGAAAGCCTCTATGTGCTCGATCTGAACGGCGTGTCTGCTGCTGATCCGGCGGGTGCTCGTGTGGTTGCCTCGGACCTCGTTAAGGGCTATCGCGTTGTGCCTTACGCGGCCGGCGACAAGCCGGTGGTTCGCGTCGAGATATTGCTGAGTCAGGGCGTTTCGCCGCGCATCGAGCGGAAGGACGCACAGGACTTAACTCTGTTGGTGTCACGCGCTGGCGCTGATGCAGCGCAGCCCGCATCGGTTCGCACGGTCGCGCCAGACGCATCGACAGTTTCTGCTGTGAAGACGGATCGTGAGAGCTTCGGCGTCATTCGCCGTGTGAATCTGGCGGAGAACGCTGGACAGCCAGAGGTTGACATCTCGGGCTCCACGCATCTGACGTATCGCACGATGCGGCTTCGCAACCCCGAGCGGTTAGTGCTGGACTTCACCGATGCGCGCATTGCTGCGGCCGAGAAACACATCGCTAGCAATCTCGACCCGATCCGCGAAGTTCGTCTGGCTCAATTTACGCCGCAAGTGTCGCGTGTCGTGATCGATTTGCGAGAGCCCGCGACTTATCAGATTCGGGCGGACGGAAATAATGTGGTGATTGCCTTTGCCCCTGCTGCAGACGAGCCAAGCAAGGGAGCGTCCGACGGGTCCGATGGATCGGGCGTGAAGACCGCCGCAACCTTACCGGCCGGCGTTCCTGCCCCTGCGGCTGTTTTGCCTGCTTCATATACCCAGCCTTCGTCGGCATTGGCATCGCCGGCACGGCCTACGGCGCGGATGACCGACAGCACACCTGCCGCGCCGGCCGCGCAACCCCAGAACTCGGCCCAGGGAACGGCGCCGGCCTCGGCAAAATATACCGGCGAGCCGATTTCAGTGAACCTGAAGGATGTCGACCTGCGCGATTTCTTCCGCTTGATTCATGAGATTAGCGGTCTCAACGTGGTCGTGGATCCCAGCGTCAAGGGGAATTTGACGATCGTGCTAGACGACGTACCGTGGGATCAAGCCCTCGACATCGTGCTGAAAAACAACGACCTCGACAAACAGCTGGACGGCAATGTATTGCGGATTGCCACCAAGGATACCCTGCGCAAGGAAGCTGAGGAGAGCCGCGACTTGGCCAAGGCCCAGGCCGAAGCAGCCGAAGTCATCACCACAACTCGGGTGTTGAGCTACGCGAAGGCCACCGATCTGGCTCCGACGCTGAAGAAGTTCCTGTCTTCGCGCGGCGACATTATTTCCGACGACCGGTCGAACACGCTGATTATTCGAGACATTCCGAGCACGCTGCCCGTGATCGACAACCTGATTCGGCAGCTTGACCGCAGATCTCAGCAGGTGGAGATCGAAGCTCGCGTGGTGGAAGCGAGCCGCAACTTCGCGCGAGATATCGGTTCGCAGTTCGGCGTTTCAGCTGGCAATCCGAGTCGCAGCAATCTGATCAGCGGCGGCGCCGGAGCGAGCCCGTTCACGCGCACATTTGCCACGCCCACAACGCCAGGCGTGCCGGTGCCACCTGTGATCGTCAGTAACGGCTCTTCGTCAGGGACTCCGACTTCGGGCCAGATTCCCCTTATGTCGAATCTGCCAGCGGCTACGCCTACAAGCGGACTTTCGTACAACTTCACTTCAACGAACTTCGCGTTGGATATGATTATCACCGCGGCTGAGAGCCGAGGCGTCGGAAAGCTCTTGTCGAAGCCAAAGATCATCACGCAGAACAACGAGAAAGCGACCGTGAAGCAGGGCGTGAAGATCCCGGTGCAGACGATCGTTAACAACACGGTCTCGGTGCAGTTTGTCGATGCCGTACTGGAATTGGACGTTACGCCGCAAATTACGGCAGACG
>JASHRI010000296.1 GCA_030037435.1 Candidatus Acidiferrales bacterium
GCAAGAAAGCCCACGACCAAAAGCGGCACCAGAAAAGCTCGCATATCAAGGAAGTGAAATTCCGGCCTGCGACCGCCGAGCACGACTATCAGGTGCGCAAGAATCAGATCATTCGCTTCCTGGGAGAGGGTTACAAAGTGAAGGCCATGATCTTCCATCGTGGCCGCGAGATGGCTCACCAGGATGTGGGCCGCGCCAAAATGGAACGCCTGCTGAAAGACATCATGGAGCACGCGCAGGTCGAATTCGGCCCGCGCATGGAAGCCAACATCCTTCTAGCCCTGCTGGCGCCGAAAAAGGGCGCCGCGGCGCCCGCGCCGGTTCGCTCCGGCCAGCCCGCTGCCGAAGGCTCGGCGTAGAGAATTTCTAATTACGAGGAAATTGTGAAGAAGAACAAAAAAGCAAAGCTCAAGACGCATCGCGGCGCGGCCAAGCGCTTCAAAATCACGTCCACCGGCAAGGTGTTGCGCTGGCGTTCCGGCAAGCGCCATTTGCTCGGCACCAAGAAGCCCCGCCGCCAGCGGCGTCTGCTCAATAAGGTACAGGTCAGCCCCGGCGACGTGCACAACGTGCGCCTCGCGTTGCCCTACGGAATCGAGTAAGATTTTCGCGCGGTGTCGTTGGTTTAGGTTTGAACGTGGCGCCGCGGTCTTCAGCGCGGCAGCCGTTTGCTGAAGTTTTTTCGGTCGCTCGTTTTTCGTATCGTAATATTATTCCGCGCTAGGCAGAGCGCAACGGGTGCCTGCCAGCCGGAAGCTCCCCCGATTCTCTGAATCGGGCGCGGGTCAAATACAGCAGTTTCATGAGACAAACCCGTCCTGCAGCCTGTGCATTCGCGCGGGCTGCGGGGCCTCGTTTGTCTCCCCGTTAAAAAATTGAATCGCGGTGTTCGTTTGGCGACGCGTGTTGCCTTGTGAAAATGCCGCGCATAGGAGAACACCATGGCTCGAGTAAAACGCGGCACCAAACGCCGTGCGCGCCGCAAGAAGCTGCTGCGCCACGCCAAAGGATTTTTCCTCACCAAGGGAAAGCTCTTCCGCTCAGCGAAAGAAGCGGTCAATCGTTCGCTGCGCTATAGCTATCGCGACCGCCGCACTCGCAAGCGCGACTTCCGCACGCTTTGGATCCAGCGCATCGGCGCCGCCGCGCGAAATAACGGCACCACCTACAGCCAATTGATCCACGGCCTGAAGGCTGGCGGTATCGATATCGACCGGAAAATTCTGGCCGACATGGCCGTGCGCGACGCCGAAGGTTTTGCCGCTCTCGTCGCCTCGGCCAAGCAGCACATGGCCGCGCCTGCAAAACCGTCGCAGCCCTCCGCCTAGAACGCGTTATATTGACGCCGGTCATTTCTCCGGCACGTTGCAACTTAGGGCGACGATTTTGCGGGTGCCCCATCCTTGCGCCATTCGCAAGGATGGGGAATTTCGCACTTTTTAGGGCGGCGGTTTCTCGGGCGATGTTGGTTTAGGTTTGAATGTAGCGCCGCGGTCTTTAGCGCGGCAGTTTTTTGTTCAACATGGCAGCCATCGATCCAGCTTCGAAAACCCTCGCGCAGCTCGGCGCTGCTACGCCCGAGGCGGTCGTGCAAAAATTCGCCGAGGTCCGCGCACGGTTCGACGCCGACCTCGTCGCCGACGCCAATCCTCAAAATTGGTCCGCCTTCGTTGCCAATTGGAGCGGTCGAAAATCCGGCATGCTCACCAAAATCGGCGACAATTGGCTGAAGCCCGCGCCCAAAGAACTAAAACCCATCGTCGGCCAGGAATTTCAAAAGCTCAAATCTCACATCGAATCCGCGCTCGAATCGAAACGCCAGGAAATCGAATCCGCCGCCGACCATGCCGCCGCTGCGCGCGATCAGATCGACCTTTCGCTTCCCGGCGTCGAACGCCCCATTGGCACCCAGCACCTGATCCGCCAGACCTACGACGAGCTCCTGCGCATCTTCCTCTCCATCGGCTTCAGCGTCGTCGAAGGACCGGAAATTGAAACGCCCTATTACAATTTCGAGGCGCTCAATATCCCCGAGCACCATCCCGCGCGCGATAACATGGACACCTTCTATATCGAGGGCGCCCGCGGCGGCCACTTGCTGCGCACCCACACGTCGCCCATGCAGATTCGCACCATGGAAAAGCAGCAGCCGCCCGTCCGCATCGTCGTGCCCGGAAAAGTCTATCGGCGCGACAATCCCGACGCCACGCACGGCTACATGTTCCATCAGATCGAGGGCCTCGCCGTCGATACGGACATCACCTTCTGCGATTTCAAAGGCACTGTCGAATATTTCGTGCGCGAATTCCTCGGGCCGCAGGCAAAAACTCGCTTGCGCCCCAGCTATTTCCCTTTTACTGAGCCGTCGGCGGAAGTCGACGCAAGCTGCCACGTCTGCGGCGGCTCCGGCTGCCGCATCTGCAAATTTTCAGGCTGGATTGAACTCTTCGGCGCGGGGATGGTGAATCCTGCGGTCTACGGCTTCGTGAAATACGATGCCGAAAAATTATCCGGCTTCGCCTTCGGCATGGGCGTCGACCGCCTCGCCATGATGAAGTACGGCATCACCGAATTGCCGCTCCTCTTCCAAAACGATGTCCGCTTCCTCCGCCAGTTCCCCTGACGCCGCGACCGGCGACGTTCTCCCTTAGCGAGGGTTCTTCAATCGAAATGAAACCTTTCGCTAGGCAAACGTGATCTTACGGTTTCGGCGAGTAATGATAGGAACTGACGATCTCCTTGAGCGTGGCCTGCATTTGATCAAAATGCGACAGGGGCGCCTGGCAGGTGAAGCTAAGAACAGCGTCGCCATTCGGTACAGCCACCACAAACAGTTTGCCCGGCAAGTGGACAGGAGTCCCGTCCGAGCCACTCATCCCTTCAAATTCGAAAACAAATGAAACTGCAATCTTCCCGTCGATCACCATAGGAGCCTCGCTGATCCTGTGGTAGCCGATGAACCCCTTGGAAAAAGCGTGCTC
>JASHRI010000297.1 GCA_030037435.1 Candidatus Acidiferrales bacterium
GCGCACATGTGTGGCCGAGCCTGGGCGCAAAAAAAAGTTGAACATGGATCGGAGTTATAACAGACTGCGCACGGCACTGAGATTGAACGTCGCACTGATGGCTGGGAGGGAAGCATGCCGGGAACGCCTTATCCGAAAGAGCAGATGCATCGGATTCAATACACCAAGCTCACGGAAGAACAGATCGCGGACAAGCTGAGCAAGGTTGCCGGGCCGACGAGCGCGTCGCCGATGTCGGATGTGTTTGCCGGGAAGTCGATGCGGATCGTCACGGATAAAGGTCCGGCACTCGCCTATTCGTTTAAGGGGACTGACCGCGTTTCGGTGGCTGAGAACGGTGGCGGCTCAGTGGACGCAGGCTATGGCGCGCTGACGCTGGATAATGTCGCATTCTTCGCGCACATGATACCGAATACGCAGCGCGGATACGCCGTAGTGGTGGATCAGGGAACGAATCTGGCGACGGTGTTTGAACTGTGGTTCAGCGGCTACAAGGACAATCGCGAAGTGCAGCGCGAGATTTATTACGGCTACGTGGAGCAGTCGGGGAAGGAAGCGCCCACGGCGCGGCATGTGGCCACGGATCGCTGCGAGGGCAAAGGTTTCTATTGGAAGCAGGACAATGGCGCGGAGACGCTGGAGTTTTTTCCGTCGGCGGCGTATTCGAACTTCGTGGAGCTGTCGCGATTCGGCGGCGAACTCGGATTTTGCGGCCCCTCGGACTACATCAAAATCAACGAGGACCGCTATATCTACACGCGGACGGAATGCGAATTTTCGGGCACGTTCACAGCGTATGTGATGGACCTGAATCGCATCGAGCAGGTGGGCCTGCGGCTTGGATTCGATGCGAACGACGCGCTGCAATATTACGTCTTTCGCGGGAAAGGTGAGTGGCTGGGGCAGCTGGCGCATTTCGAGAAGTTCGGCGACGAGAGCGGCAATCCAGTGCCGGCGGCCGCTCCCGGGCAGACGGCGGCGAAGGGCGCGCGGCGCGTGTACCGACCGTTTGAGACAATGGCGAAAATGACGCCGGCGCAAGTGGATGCCGTCTGCGCCAAAAGTACATCCGCCTTTGCGCCGCGCGGCATTTCGCCGGGCGCCAATGCGCCGGCGGCTTCGATGGCCGGCAATTTGGGGCCAAACACGGACCGGCTGGCCGGCAAAGCGTTTACGCTTCGCTACGACCATGCTCCTGCGATGGAATACCGGTTTGACGACGCCGAAAATCTGAACTGGCGCAAAGAAGGCGGCAACAAATGGACTAAGGCACGGTATCAGGCCTTCGAGTCGATGCCGGGAGTGATTCTGTTTGGGCACCTGTTGGAAGGCGAGCCGAACCATGACGGGCACGCGATCGTCGTCGACCTCGATGAAGGTTTGGTGACGTGTTTCAACGGTTTCCTGAACACGCCCTATTTCGCAAATGAGGCGGGCGTGAAAATTCACTTCGGCGTGATCGAGATGGAGGGCCTCGTTCCGCCGAAGTATCGGCGCCACGTGCTGACGGATGAGATGGTCGGGCGTGCGGTGAGCCAGAACTACGCGCCGGGCCTGACCTCGATGCACCTGTACACGACGCCGTATTCACTGTCGTGGATCATCTTCACGCCGACCGATGCCGGAGGGCTGGAATGGAGCGGGCCTGCGTCGTACGTGAAGATTCGCAATGGCCTGTATTTCATGTACTGGCTGGAGGAGGCGTGCAATGGCACGCTAGGGACGATTTTGGTCAACTTGCACACCATGCGCGACGTCGGCATCGGCTATAACTGCGGCGAACGCGGCCTGAACATGAACGCGTTGGGCGCGCATGAGCGGCTCGCCGGAACGTTTGACGTGAGGCGCTTTTACCAGGTGAAAACGTCGGGAGGTATCACCGTATGACCGCGAAGAGCAATTCCACGCGCAGGTCGTTTTTGAAACGCGGCGCGCTGCTGGCCGCTCCGCTGGCCGCTGCGGCCCCCGCTGCGATCCTGGCGGACGACGGACTGAAGGCCCGCCTGGCCAGGCTGGAGGATGAGGCCGCGATCCGCGAAATTCATCAGGCATGGTTGCGGAGCATCAACGCTGGCGCGACTGATGGCGCGGCGCGGCTGGTGCCTGATTTCGAAGGCATCGCGCCCGAGCAAACGGTGCGCGGCATCTCGGTGGATCACGCGGGCGAACCGGATGCGATCGAAGTGGCCGCGAACGGCATGAGCGCTAGCGGCCGGTTTAACTGTGCCGTGGAAGTCGAAACCGCGATTGCGCAGGACTGCACGCTGGCGCAAATGGCGCACGCGCAAGGCGGCGGCTTCGTCCGCCGCACGGAACGTCGCGTGCTGAATGTCAGATATGTGAAGATGTCGGACGGCTGGGCCATTGCGAAGGTCGGCCTCGCGTAGGACCGCTGATGTGACCTTCAGTTCAGACCAGCTTGACGTGTGCGTGGGAGCTTACCTTGGCCAATGCACGGTCTCGCGTTACAAGGGGGGCATCAAGGGCTTCGGCTAGAGACAGATAAGCGGCGTCGTAGGCCGTCACATCGTGGCGCATTTGCCAGATGCGGGGCAGCAGTACGAAATGGGGATAGCGCGCGATCGGAAAGTCGCCCAGATCGGCCAGCGCTTCGGCGCCCCGCTCTGGGGAGATCGCCGCGGAACGAACGTAACGGCGCAAAACCTGTGCAATTTCGAGGTCGATCAGATGAGGCGCGTGCAGCGTCTGATTGGCAGCGAAGATGACTTGGCCGACACCCTTGGCGGCGGGTGTTTGCAATAAGACCTCGAGAACCGCGGACGCGTCTACGACGATCAGTGGTTCTTCCTCTCGGCACGAACCGCCGCTGCAGGCCCAGGGCGGGGCCGAGCCGGACGGCGATTCGAAAGCCGCCTGCTCATTTCATCAAGTGTGGGACGAGCGAGGGTGTTCCGCAGCTCCCGCAAAAGGTAGTCCGAGAGGGACATGCCTTCGAGCGCGGCACGCGCCTTAAGCTGACGATGCAACTCCGGGGGCATATTGCGAATCTGGACCATAGTGGACATGTTGCCAGCATACTTGCATGTGGAACACATGTCAATTGCGTGAGGCCACACGCGTCTCGCGCCCTTCCCACTTAAAGCCCGGCGATCCAGTGATGCGAGTGCCATAACCACAGCACAACTGCGGAGGCGACGAGGCAGTAGATGCCGAAGACGTACCAGCGGCCGTGTTCGAGCCATCTGCTGAGCCATCGGAGCGCGACGAGGCCAGCGAGAAATGCGAAGACTGCACCGAGAATGCTAGGCACGATGGCCGAGGTGAGCATAAGCCCGAGGTGAGCGTGCTGGGCCTGGTGAAGTCGCAAAAGTTCGCGGCCGACGGCAAGAGGCGTGAGGATAACGGCGAGGGCGAAGCTGAAATCTTCGCAGCGCATTTTCGGCATCTTTAGGAGCAAGCCCGCGGAGATGGTTGCGCCGGAGCGCGAAAATCCACGGAAGGGAACGGAGAGGCCCTGGATCGCTCCGATCCACGCGGACTGCTTCGTGGTGATTTCGGAGGGCGACTGATTTTCCGCGCTACGACGCCTTTCGTACAAGCCGGCGGCCAAGATCAGGATGCCGACGGCCGCGAGAGCCGCAGCGATCAGGTCGAGGCGGCCGAAGAGCTGTTCCACCCAAGCGTGCGGCTGGCCGCGGAGCGCAACTTTCTCGATGAGTTCGGTGATCACGCCGCCGACGGTGCCGGTGAGAATCGTGGCCAAAATCAGGGCGTAAATGAAGTTTTTGAGGCCGGCTGCGCTTTGGAAGAAGGCTCGGCGCCAGCGTTGCCAGAAATAGACGATCACGGCGACCATCGTGCCGGTGTGGAGCATGACGAGGAGCAGAGTCATTTCGGGCGCGGCGGGGTTCATGCCCATCAGTTCTTCAGCGACGATCACGTGGGCGGAACTGGAAACCGGGAGCAACTCGGCCAAGCCCTGCACGATGGCCAGGATGATGACGTGCAATAAAGACATGAATGTAACCTCGCCCTTCCTGATCTGCTAGAGGTTCGCGATTTTCCGCGCGCGTCAGGCGAGGGGCTTGGACATCGAGAAGGCGTCGCGCCCGCCTGGGTAATAATTTTTCTGAACGCTCAGTTTACGATAGCCGTGCTTCTGCCAGAAGGCAATCGCCGAAGAATTGTCGGTTGCCGTTTCGAGCGATACTTCGCGTACGCCCGCGGCGGTGAGGCGGCGTTCGCATTCCGCGAGCAGCAGCGAGCCGGCGCCGTGGCGGCGATACGGCTGCAGCACGTCGATGGTGACGATGTAACCG
>JASHRI010000298.1 GCA_030037435.1 Candidatus Acidiferrales bacterium
GCGTATGGCGGCGTCCTTGCGTTCAACCAGCCGATTGACGCGCCCGCGGCTGAGGAGGTCGCAAAGCTGTTCGTCGAATGCATTGCCGCGCCGGGGTATGAATCAGCGGCGCTGGCGCATTTCGCGGCGAAAAAAAATCTGCGCCTCATCGAGATGCTGCGCGCGGCAAGTTGCGAAGAACTTGTGGTCAAACAGATCGCCGGCGCCATGCTGGTGCAACAGCCGGATCGGCACGAACTCACGGAAGCCGAGGTGAGCGTGGCGAGCAAACGCGCTCCCACCGACGACGAGCGTCGTGCGTTGCTATTCGCGTGGAAAGTGGCGAAGCATGTGAAGTCGAATGCCATCGTGTTCGCGCGCGAAGGGCAGACCGTGGGCGTGGGCGCCGGACAGATGAGCCGCGTCGACTCCGTGAAAATCGCTGTGATGAAAGCAGCCACAGCCGGCCTGTCGCTTGAGGGAAGCGTATTTGCTTCCGACGCATTTTTCCCTTTTCCCGACAGCATAGAAGAGGCCGGGAAAGCGGGCGCGACCGCTGTGATTCAACCGGGCGGCTCAGTTCGCGATGCCGATTCGATCGCCGCAGCGGACAAGCTGGGCATGGCGATGCTGCTTACCGGAGTCCGCCACTTCCGGCACTGATTCTCCTTCTTCGAATACTTTTCCTGCCGATTTTCTAGCCGATGCAGCGTGGAACCCACATTGAAAACGTGCCATCATGGCGGCTATGGACGAGCGCGCGAAATCGGACGGGCTGGCGGGACTACGAGTGCTTTCGCTGGAAAGCCGGCGCGCCGCGGAAATGGCCACGCTGATCTCGAATTTTGGCGGGAAACCCATCGTGGCGCCGTCGATGCGCGAGATTCCCCTGGAATCGAACACCGAAGCAATTTCTTTTGCGCGCGCGCTTGTCGAAAAGAAATTCGACATTGTAATTTTTCTGACGGGCGGCGGAACGCGCAGGCTGGCGCGCGTGGCCGAAACCGTTGTTCCGCTTGACCGATTTGCCGCAGCCTTGCGAGAGACAGTAGTGGTGGCCCGTGGTCCCAAACCCACTGCGGCGCTAAAGGAATTGGGTGTGCCGGTAACGATTTCGGTGCCGGAACCGAATACCTGGCGGGATCTCTTGCATGCTCTCGACGAAAAAAAGAACTCGGCGCCACTCAAGGGACGGCGCGTGGCCGTCCAAGAATACGGTGCCTCGAATTCCGAGCTTCTCGCAGGCCTCGAGGAACGAGGAGCGAGCGTCACCCGCGTCCCGGTATACCAGTGGGCGCTGCCGGAGGACACAGGGCCGCTGCGAGCGGCGGCCGAGTCGGTTGCGCGCGGCGAAATAGACGTAGCCCTCTTCACCACATCGGTGCAAGTGGAGCACCTGCTCCGGATCGCGCGCGAAATGAAGCGTGAACCGGAAGTGCGCGCGGGATTGGCAAAAGCTCTGATCGGTTCGATCGGGCCGGTGACTTCCGAAGAACTGCGCGAGCAGAGTTTTTCCGTGGATTTCGAGCCCGAACACCCGAAGATGGGTTTTCTGGTGAACGAAGCGGCGCGGTGCAGCGCGCGGATGCTGGCCGAAAAACGCGGGCGGGCAGGGAACTGAACCGCGGAGCGGAAAAAGGCAGGCCGGGCACGGTGGGTGAGGGGTGGGGGAATAACCGTGCCCCGGCCGCTTCGGCGAAGGAGACTAAGCGTAACAGCGAGTCTGGTCGCGTGGTTCGTCGAATTATCGATGCGGTTGATTCGTCTTTTAGATTGCAGCGGCGGGCAAAATCCAAGCGAGGGGTGTAACGCAGCTGTAACATCGGCCGCCCGCGAAATTTCATTTTGATTTGCGCTTGTGGCGGCGCACAAAGTTCACGAAAGACTTTTCGCTTGCGAGGCGATGCAACAGAAGACGGCGACGCGCCGGCGAAATTTTCCCAGCGAACAATTTCTTGCGTATCTCGCCGATTTCGTCGAGCCACGATTCGTATTCCGCTCCAAACTCGCGTTCCAGTAACCTTTTAAGGCGCTGTGCGAGCGCCGGGCTGTGGCCGCCCGTTGAAATAGCAATTTGCAGCGCGCCGCGCCTGACCACCGCTCCGTAATAAAAATCGCAATGCTCGGGATCGTCCACCACATTGCAGAGAACCGAGTGCCTGCGAGCCTGCTTGAAGATTTCGGCGTGAAGAGCGGGCGAAGAGGTGGCGGCGACGCAGAGAAAGATTCCCTTCAGATCGGCGGCGCGAAAACGGCGCGCGCGCAGGGTAACTTTTTTCGAGCGCGCCCAGGCACGAATGCGAGGAGTGGCTTGCGGCGCAACCACGCAAATATCGGCACCGGCGCGAAGCAGCCCCTCGATTTTTCCCTCAGCGATCCGGCCGGCACCGACGACGAGACAGCGGCGTCCCGCGAGCTTCAGGAAGGCCGGAAAAAGCGTCATGGCGGTCAGTCCAATTCGCCTTGGAGTAGGTCTTCGTAGGTTTGGCGGCGGCGAACGACGCGGAAGTCTTTTCCCTCGACCAAAATTTCTGCGGGGCGGCGGCGCGAATTGTAGTTGGACGACTGCACGAAGCCGTACGCGCCAGCGGCCCAGATGACGAGCAAATCGCCCGCGGAAAGTGGAGGAAGAGGTACGTCGCGAGCGAGAAAATCGCCGGTCTCGCAAACGGGGCCGACGATATCGACGAGTTTTCGCCGTGCTGCATGCTCGGGATTGCGGACGACGGGCGTGATTGGATGCGCGGCATTGTAAAGCACGGGGCGAATCAAATCGTTCATGGCCGCGTCGACGATAACGAATGTCTTGCCTCGATTTTCCTTCACATAGAGGACGCGGGTGAGCAACACGCCGGCCGCGCCGACGATGGAACGCCCCGGCTCGATGAGCAGGCGGCAGCCAAGAGGCCGAACGATTTCCGTGAGCGCGCGCGCAAACTTCGCCGGAACAACAGGCGATTCGTTCGTATAGCGGATGCCCAGGCCTCCGCCGATGTCGATGAAATCCACGTTCACGCCGTTGCGTGCAAGGTCGCGCACGTAGGAAGCCAGCCGCCAAAGCGCCTGGCGGTAGGGAGTGACGGTAAGAATCTGCGATCCGATGTGGGCGGTGATTCCGCGCCAGGAAATCAAGCTCGAATCGGCATGTTTCAGATAGAGGCGGCGGGCTTCAGCCCAATCGACGCCAAATTTATGGTGATGATGGCCCGTGGAAATATGCGGATGGCCGCCGGCGAGCACATCGGGATTCACGCGGATCGCGCCGAACGGCCGCCTGCCACCTGCCAGAATATGGCGCCCTGCTTCGGAAAGAAGGAGGTCCAGTTCGGCTGCGGATTCGACGTTGAAAAGCCGGATGCCGCCGCGAGGCCTGTGCAGGCCGGGATAGCGCAGCGCCTCGCGAATCTCTTCGCGAGTTTTACCCACACCTGAGAAGACGATGTGGCGACCTGGGACGCCGATGCGGCGCAGACGGTCAAGCTCGCCGCCGGAAACGACGTCGAAGCTGCTCTCGAGGCGGGCCATCACGCGCAGGATGGAAAGATTGCTGCTGGCCTTGACGGCATAGCAGATCGCGTGCGGAAGCGAACCAAAAGCGCGATCGAGCCGGCGATATGCGGATTCGATGGCGGCACGGCTGTAGATATAGGTGGGTGTGCCGGAAACGCCAGCAAGTCGAACGAGATCCACGCCTTCGCAATGGAGCGATTGGGCAACTGGCGACCGCCCGCCTGACGGCGAATAGGCGAACGACGGCGTGTAATCGGCGGGATCACTAGTGCGAGATTGCCTGCGCGAGCGCGACGATTTTGTGGCGCGAGTCACGCAGCACCCCAGCGCAGTCGATCTGAATGAGCGCGACCGATCATGGTGGACCATGATACGAACTTTCCGGCGAAAAGCCACGGGCGATAGGCGAAGACAGAGAGAAGAGTATGCTCGGTAGAGGAGTTTCGGTTAGAGACGAACGCCGTCGTTTGTTTTCTACGATTTAGGCGCAATTCTATTCGATTCAGAGTTTCGGGTAGAAACGCAGCGCAAGTACCGCGCGCATTGTGCGACATCTGACTCACTCCTCCCTCCTTTCGTGCCAGCGCGTGAACGGAGACACACGAGCCGTGCGCGCCGCTGGATGCGTTTCACGCGTTGTTCGCGCCCAGCAGCTTCAGCGCGAGCAACAAAAACAGCCCATGTTAGCATAGTAGTACTCGACATTAAAAGCCAAAATGTGCCGCTCGCGAAATTTTTTCGATCCGCTAAAGAAAGCCGGGCGCGGATTAGACGGTGTGGTCGTCGACGTGGAACTTGAAATTCAGGGCGAGGGAGAAGCCCGGGAGGCGAATCGGGACGGAATAGGCGACGTCGATAATGACAACGCCCGTCTTGGTGGAAGTTTCCGAGGTTGGATGGAGGACATTGAGCAAATTTCCGAGATCGGTAGTGCTCGAAACGGCCAGGACCTTGATGTCGCCTTCCTGGACCGGAAGATTCAGATCCTGAGCTTTCTGACAAAGTTGGCTGCGAATCGTTTCGGCCGGGCGAAGATCGGCAACGGCTAATTGGGTTTCGGTCCTGGTGGCTGATTCGAATTCGTGGGCCCTGACCTCGGCCGAGACGATTTGGGCGAGAGTGAGTATGCCCAGGCCGATGACCGCGCCGATTAAGACGGCCAGGGCGATCAGGGTTGGTTTCTTGTAAGCGCCCCAAAGCGCTGCAGCGTCCATATAAAGTACTCTATAGTTATATAACGGACAGATATCTAGGACGCGAATGTAACAGCCGGGGCGGGGGGCGCGTCGAGGCGAAAAGTCGGACGGATGTTTGCAAGGAGTTACCGGCGATGCGGCGAGGCGACCCGGCGTACGACATCACGCACTTGCAGGTCGCGATGGACGTGATCCGCAAATGGGGCGAAACGGGCGTGGCGCCGGAGCGGATTGGGGCAAGGTCTGGCACGACTAGAGCTGGATACATTCTTGCATCAGCCGTCGAGTCGAATTTGCGATTGGCTCGAAAAGCTGTAAGATAACGTCATGCTTAAGATATGTTTGAGGTAACTGCCGACGACATAGCGCGCCTGAGTGACGAGGAACTCCGCACTCTCGTGGCGCGCTTGTGCGAATCCGAGCTGAGGAGCCGCGGAATTTCGCCCGATTGCGTCACCTCGGGCGGAAATCAAACGGCCGCCGACGGCGGCATTGACGTGCGCGTGTCGCTGCCCCCGCTGATAGACCCACCAGATTTCATTCCTCGCTCCGAGACAGGATTCCAGGTGAAAGCAGAGGACACCTTCGCCTCAAAGATAGCGGCGGAGATGCGCCCTGGTGGAACCCTCAGACCTTCAATCCGACGACTAGCAGAGCAATCTGGCGCGTACATCATTGTTAGTTCGAAGGGTTCGACAGCCGATGCTCCGCTTCAGAGTCGCCGCGAAGCCATGGCAGCGGCGGTCCAAGACCTTCCAGACCCGATCCGTCTAAAGGTCGATTTCTACGATCGCAAAAGAATCGAAACGTGGCTCCGGGGGCACCCCGGCACGACTCTGTGGGTCAGGGAACGGGTCGGGAAGCCACTCCACGGATGGTCCGGACACGGAAAGTGGTCGTTTCAGCCGGAGGCCGCAGGCAGCGACTACCTCATTGACAACGAACTTCGTCTCAAGGCGCGGGGGCCGAGCGGGGATCTGTCCGTCGCGGATGGCATTAACCAGATCCGCAGTGTGCTCCGCAGTCCCGGAGGCGTCGTTCGTCTAGTCGGCCTTTCGGGGCTTGGCAAGACACGGCTCGCAGAATCATTGTTCGATCCTCGCGTCGGGAAACAGAGCCTTGACCCCGAGCTCGCGGCATATACGGACTTGTCAGACAGCCCGAGTCCCAGTCCTGCCGCGTTAGCGACCGAGCTGATTGCCTCTCGCAACCGGGCTATCTTCGTCGTTGATAATTGTCCGCCGGACTTGCACCAGAGCCTCTCGAATCTGTGTCGATCAAGGGGTGAGCTTAGTCTTATTACTATCGAATACGACATCAGAGAGGACCAAACTGAAGGAACGGAAGTTTTCTCTCTCGAACCGGCATCCACGGACTTGATCGACAAACTGATCCGGCGTCGCTTCCCTGATTTGTCACAAATAGACGCCCGCCGGATCGCCGAATTTTCCGGTGGAAATGCGCGCATTGCGATCGTGCTCGCCGCGACCGTACACAAGAACGACACAGTCGCGATGCTGTCCGATCAAGAAATGTTTCGCCGCCTGTTTGAGCAAAGGCACGCGCAGGACCAACGGCTGCTGTCAGCTGCTCAAGCAATGTCGCTGGTTTACTCGTTCGAAGGCGAAGATACCTCGGAAGGTGAGAGTGGGGAACTCGTGCATCTAGGTGCACTGGTCGACCAGACCGCGGAGGAGATATTCAAACACTGCGCGGAATTAGGACGCAGGGGCTTGTGCCAGAGGCGCGGGCCGTGGCGCGCCATCCTACCGCCCGCAATCGCAAACCGCTTAGCTTCCACTGCCCTACAGAACATGCCGTCAATGGCCCTCGACGCGTGCTTCCTTGTCGCGGGGCGCGAACGGCTGTTGAAGTCCTTCTCGCGAAGACTCGGCCAGCTGGGCGGAAGCGCAGAAGCGCAGTCGATCGCAAAAGGATGGCTTCGCCCGGGTGGGGTTTTAGCCAACGTTCTTGGTCTCAACGAGCTATGCCAAGAGATGTTCAATAACATCGCTCCCGTCGTCCAGGAAGAGACCCTCGAAGCGGTCGAGCGAGTCCTGCTTAGATCGGAGGATCCAGAAACTGCAACAACATGTAAGCGATACCTTCGAGTGCTTAGGCTGCTCGCATGGGAAGCAAGACTATTCGATCGTTGCATTGCCCTAATCGCAAGAATCGCTGAGGCGGGAGATGTCGATAGCAATCGCGACGAATGCCGGAGAGTCTTCGTTTCGCTCTTTCCTCTTTGCCTTTCCGGAACGCACGCTACTATTGAGCAACGGTTGGGAATTGCGAGGGCACTCCTAACGTCTGCAGACCATAAGCGACGCGCGCTCGGGGTGGCCGCGCTCGACGCGATGCTACAAGCTTCACATTTTACGGGCAGCGGGGATTTCGAGTTTGGGACACGCTCGCGAGACTACGGGTACAGACCTACTTCGACCGGCGACATTAGACACTGGTTCGGGCAAGTGCTCGGCTTGGCGGAAGAAACAGCTAGCTCTAACGGTCCCGCGTCACCCCAGGTTCGTGAGGTTATGGCGCGCCGGTTTCGTGCCTTGTGGAGCTTCGCTGGAGTGTTCGAGGATTTAGAGCGCGTGTGTCATAGGATTTCGCAGACGGGCTTTTGGCCCGAAGGCTGGCGCGCAGTCCGACAGACAATCCACTATGATTCCGCTGGATTCTCGCCTGAGGTAGCCATGCGACTCGCTTCGCTCGAATCAGACCTAAGGCCGACTGATCTTGTGCAGAAGGTCCGGTCAATTGTTCTGTCGGACGAGGTAATGTTCTGCGGCGCAGATTCAACGGTGGATAGTGCCGCCGACGTCGGTCAGGACATCGGTCGCATCACGGCACAAGCGGAAAAGATGGCCCATGAATTCGGCCGAGCGGCAGCTGCCGACGAGAAGGCGTTCGCCGTACTTCTGCCTGAGCTGTTAACCGCGGGAACTCAGCAGTCGTGGTCATTCGGGCGCGGGCTCGCTGAAGGCAGCGAAGAACCACGCTCGATTTGGGATCGGCTCGTAGCGCAATTGGCGGCGACACCGAGCAATTTGCAAAGAGTTCAGGTGTTAGGTGGTTTCCTCAGCGCCCTGAACGCTAAAGAACCTGATCTAGCCAATAGCCTTTTAGACAGGGCGGCGGAAGATGATGTTCTCGGGGCATGGTATCCGGGCCTACAGACCGTCGTCGGTATCGATCAGGCTGGATTGGAGCGGTTGATGCGCTCACTCCATCTGAGGAAGGCCCCAATTGGGATGTATTCGCACCTAAAAGCGGGCGGCGTAACTCATAATCTCGGCGGCGGTGACTTCAACAAGCTGCTGCTTCGTATCGCGGCCGAGCCCGGAGGGCTAGATATAGCCCTAGACATTCTTCCGATGCGCGTTCGCTTCGAGGGGCGCAAACATAGTTCGCCCGCAGAACTGATCTACATCGGTTGCGAATTAATGCGCAGGCTTGATTTTACCGTTCGGCGAACCGACGTGGACATATACAACTTGGGGATCATCGCTCAATCTTGCTTGCTCGGGGCAGAGGGTGCAGCCGCTGTTCGCGAGATTTGCAACAATTTAAAGCGGGCGGTTACGGAATCTAGAACCTACGCCTTCCATCACGGGGACTTCCTAAGCGTTCTTCTCCATGTGCAACCGCTGGCAGCGTTAGATGCCTTGTGCGGCGGCGGAAGGGCCAGCCTTGAATCCGGAATCAGGATACTAGGTCAGGCAGGTCAGGTGCGAGGCAACCCGTTTGACTCGATTCCCGCTGCCGAGCTGCTTGATTGGTGCGACAAAGAGGCTGAGGGTAGGTATCCCGCGATTGCGAGTGGCGTGACTGCTTTTGAGTCTTCTAACGATGGTGGCGGATTGATATGGAGACCGATCGCGCGCCAGATGTTGGACCGCGCACCTGATCGGGTAGCGATCGCCAAGCAGTTCCTTGCCAGGCATGCCCCGATGTTCTGGATGGGTTCAGACCTTACACTTCTCGACGAATTGGGGACTTATCCCGATCCAGTTTTCAGGGAATTCATCGCCAGCGAAAAGACCAGGCTCCGCACCGCGGCGGAAGAACAGCGTCGCAGCCAAGAGATGCTTGAGCAGCAGATGAGGCAGTGGCGCGACGATGAGCGTTTCGAATAGCGTTCCCGTCACTTTCCTCGCTGGGATGTATGGATCGTATTTGGGTTTCGATTGCGCGATGAAGTTCGTTGACAGCAATTCGGAATGCACGCAACTCGCCCCGTAGTCTTCATGGGACTCATGGTTCGGATGCTGTAGTGCTGCAATCAGCGAATGAAAGCCCAAATTAGGACCCTGTCCAACCTGCGGGGGAGGCCGAGCAGGGACGGCGCCGCTACGGTATAATTGGGGGTCTTGCTTTCGCTGACTAACATCTCCATGCGGTACGGCGCGCGCGTGCTGTTCGATAACGTCACGTGCTCCTTTCTCGCCGGGCGGCGCTACGCCATCACCGGGCCAAACGGCGCCGGCAAAACCACATTGATGAAGATCATGACGGGGGAGCTGGAGCCACTGCAGGGAAGCGTGGCGCGGCCCAAGAAGCTGGGAGTGCTGCGGCAGGACCAGTTTGAATTTGACGATTTCCGGGTGATCGACACGGTGATCATGGGCAACGCGGCGCTGTGGAAGGCGCTGACGGAGCGCGATGCGCTGTACGCGAAGCCCCACGAGCAACTGACGGATGCGGACGGGATGAGGCTGGGCGAACTTGAGGGAATCGTGGGCGAGGAAGGCGGCTACACTGCGGAGGCCGACGCGGCCCGTCTGCTGGATGGGCTGGACGTGCCCGAGGAGCTGCACGAGCGGAAGATGCGCGAACTACAGGGCGGGCAAAAGGTGCGCGTGCTGCTGGCGCAGGCGCTGTTTGGCTCGCCGGCGGCGCTGCTGCTCGACGAGCCGACGAACCACTTGGACCTCGACTCGGTTCACTGGCTGCAGGATTACCTGTGC
>JASHRI010000299.1 GCA_030037435.1 Candidatus Acidiferrales bacterium
GGGCCGTGCCGCGCTATCGCCCGGTCGGACGCCCGCGCTGAGCCCTTCGTGGCGAATTTTCGGTCCGCGCGATTGGGTCGCGGCCAGCCGTGCCTGCAAGTCGGGTCGGCTTCGTCCCCGCCGCAGCTCCAGTCGGAAATCGAACGAGAAGGGGTGAGATCGTAAGCAGGAACTTGTAGCGGCAAACTCCGGCCACAGAAAGTGAGCGGCCGGTGGGGGTGCCGGCCGCTCGTGGGCATGGGGGTGATGGAGGTGCAGCAATTCGAGGCCGTCGCCAGGCGTCCCGGCTGCCGCGAAGGTTTCCCTCCCTGGTCTTATGCCGTGCGCCGAAAGACCCTCGAACTGATTAGGATTCTGGTGGATGGGGCCTACCGGGTCGATAGCCCGCTCGATTACTTCCACAGGTACGAAGGTACTCCACGAATAAATTCGCGTTGGTTTCGCCCATAATTCACGCAGTTGGCACGCTGCCGTAGCCGCGGCGGCGAACGGCAAATCGATTGTCTCCCCGCAATCGAGAAGAGTACGATTTGCACCCCAGACAGTTTTCAGGATTGCCAGGAGGCGCAATTATGGATTCAGCGGCGGCAGCGTTTTCATCTGATTCGCCTTCCCACGAACTCGACTTCGCTTCGGCGATGGAAGCAGCGGAGGCCATTCGTGAGAAGAGAATTTCGTCAGTCGAACTGACGCGCCACATATTCGAGCGAATCGAGCGCTACAATCCCGCACTTAACGCTTTCGCGTATCAGTTGAAAGAAGACGCGCTCTCGCAAGCGCGGAAGGCGGACGAGGCGCTGGCGCGGAACGAAGCCGCCGGCGTATTCCACGGGGTTCCGATTAACATCAAGGAAAGCTTTGCCGTGGTGGGTCAGCCGTGTACGTGGGGATTGCCAGCTTTCAAGGACGCGCGGGCATCGGGAAATGCCGCTGTCGTGGAACGTTTGCTGCGGGCGGGAGCGATCTTGACCGGGGGCACGAATGTTCCAGTCAATCTTGCCGACTGGCAATCCAGCAATCCGATTTATGGGACGACGAACAATCCCTGGGATTTGAAGAGAACGCCGGGCGGATCTTCAGGCGGGAGTGCCGCCGCACTAGCGGCGGGACTCGGATATCTGAGCGTTGGGAGCGATATCGGCGGCTCGATCCGCGTTCCCTGCCACTTCTGCGGAATCTACGGCCACAAGCCCACGCTGGACCTGGTGAGCCTGAAAGGACAGCAGCCAGGCGGCATCTTTACCTCTCCCGGATTTTCGACTTTGCTGGCCGTGGCCGGGCCGATGGCGCGAAGTGCGAACGATCTGTTGGCCGCGTTGAAAGTTTTGGGAGGGCCGGAAGACCCTGACGCCAGGGCCTGGAAATGGGAATTGCCGCCGCCACGCTTTCAAAGCCTGAAGGATGTTCGAGTCGGCTACGTTTTCGATGATCCCATCGCTCCTCCGGCGCCAGACGTGCGAGCTGCGCTCGAACAAGCGCTTGAGGGCGTGAGCCGAGCAGGCGCGAAGCTGAAAGCTGGATGGCCGCCGGGAGTTCATCCGCCGGCACTGCTGGATACCTACCGCTACATGCTGTTCGCGTTCTTTATCGGCATGTCTCCTGAAGAAGCGAAGCAGGTGCTAAGGCAGCAATATGAAAAAATCGCGGGTCCCGAGGGTGTCGAAGGTCTCTCGTCATTCCCGCGCTGGCAAACCGAAAATTTCAAGCGCCTGGGATTCCGAGCGCGATGGCAATCGTATTTCGATGAAGTCGATGTTTTCCTTTCGCCTGTGACGTTCACCGCAGCGTTTCCGCACGATCACAGCCAGCCGCAGGAGCTCCGCTCGATTGCCACGGCCGCCGGACCGCGAAACTATATGGAGGGACTAAACTGGATCAGCTCGGCCACGCTGACCGGGTGCCCAGCAACGGTGGCGCCGGTGGGACGAACCGACGCGGGCCTGCCAGTGGGAATTCAAATCATGGGACCGTATTGGGAAGACGCCACCACGATCAAGTTCGCAGATTTGCTGGCGCGAGAGATGGGAGGGTTTGCACCGCCACCGGGTTATGGGAATTAGCGATTGCTATTCTGTGGGCTTCACCACGAAGATGCCCTTGCCTGCCACCGGGACAAAAACGTGTTTGTTCCTGGCGTTTGCAGCAACCGAGTGGCTCCCCAACGGAATATTGGTGACGAACTTCCAAGTGGTCGCGTCGACGACCGCCAGATTTGAATTTCGCGAGGAATAGTAGTTGCCGGAACCTGGGTCATACCAGACCTCGTCCGCGTCGCCGCCTTCGGGAATCGGCTTCCCGACTTTGCCATCTCTCGCATCAACTGTGACTCCCCCGACACTCCCGCACACCGTCATCAACTGCCACCTGGGCCCGACGGTTAGGCCGCTGAGTGTAAGACCCAGCAGCCCTCCACTGCATTCCACGGGGAAGCTCTTAATCGGATTTGGAAGTCTGTGCGGATCAAAGACGTCGAGCCGATTCTTTTCGCCCGGAACATTTTGATAAAACAATCCCGTCTGACGATCCCAAGCAGGCTGCTCCATGCCATCCTGGTCTTTTGGATATACGTAGCGATTAAGCATTGAGCCATTCGTGACGGACAAGAACACGACATACGGCGGAGTATCGCCGTCGTTTTCGGCCATTAGAATCCGATCCACTGGATCGTACGCCAGCTCGTCAATTCGGCCCTTGCCATTCGTTGGGATCACACGAAGAACGGCTGCGCCCGCTTTTTCTTCCGCTTCGATGACGTTCGCATCGCCGTCTCCCGACCAGACGTGACCCAGGTCGTCGGTAACCACTCCGTTCGGCCCTGAGCACAGGCGCAGATCTTTGGGATTGTTAGGGCAGGGCCTGCTTCCAGTGAAGTGGCCCTTGCCGATGAAGCCCAGAAAAGTGTCCGTAGCCGAATCGACGAGATCGATGGCATTGTTGGTGCGGTCAGCCAGGTAGTAGCGTTGCTTTGCGTTGTCGTTCCAGCTGACATCGAAGGCACGCAGATTGCTCGGCGAATTCTTGACCAGCACAGCTTTAGTAAAGTGCTGCAAAGCCTTTTGATCTGCGGCTGGAGTCTGACCGGACGAGATAACCGCCCCTGCGACAAGAGCGCCGGCGAATGCTGAACACACGACGCTTTGAATCCATTTCATGTTCCTAGGGCTCCTTGAAGCGAATTTCGACCGCGAACGAAATCTGCGCGTTAACTACGCCCACCTTTGTACGTCGTAATGAAAGTATGTCCCAAATGGCTGCACTGCACTAGATCCCAGCAGAAGGGAGAAAGTGACCTAACGAACAACTTGCTGCACGACGCTAGCTGATGAGGGCCTGAAACCGGGGATCAGTGCGTACAGAATCGAGATCAGAGTCTTTTGCGGCCCAATTCTTGTAGAAAGTTCCGCTCCCTTCTTCCATCATTCTGGTGAGGCAGGCGATGGCATCGTCGGTCCGGCCGAGAATTCCATAGGCGCAAGCGACGTTATAGAGGACGGAGGGTTCGTCGGGCTCGATTTGGAGAGCACGGCGACACCATGCGTGAGCTTTTTCGCGCTCGCCAATGCGGGCGAAAGTACCGGCGCCCAAGCAAAAAGCCCGCGCGTCGTCCGGGTGGATTTCAACGTGCTTCTCGATCAAGCGTATCGAGCGCTGCTCGGCGGCCGCGGCTTCCGCGGTACGGCCGAGCCCGTGATAAACGGAAATGGACAGGCTCACCGCCTGATAATCGTCGGGATTGAGCCGGGAGGCCTCTTCGTAGAGCTGCGCGGCCTTTTGCAAGTCGCCGCGCTGAAAAGACGTCCGCGCATAGAAGTAAAAAGCTTCGTAGAGCTTTGGATCGAGCTTGATCGCCGACTCGAATTCCGCCTGAGCTTTGTCGAAATCCTTTCTCAATGCTGACGCGAGCCCGCTGGCGGCGTGAGCCTCCGCAAGGTCTGGAGCAAGTTCCAGAGCCTTGCGGCTCGCCGCGTCCGCTTCGTTGAGATTGTCTTCGCTGCTGTCCCAATACATGTAAAGGAAAGAGCAACAGTCCGCAACGCCGGCGTAGGCGCGAGCGTATTGCGGATCGATCACAATGGCGCGCGCGAACATTTCCCGGGCGAAGTCGAAACCTTTCCGGCGAAATTGATGGAAGAACTGTCGGCCCCGCAAGTAATAATCGTACGCTTGCGGATTATCGGTTTGCTTGCGCGCAATGGCTTTTTCTTCCTGTGGGGAAAGTTTGATGCGGAGGGCCTGGCTTATGCTGCGCGCGATTTCGTCTTGCACCTCGAAGACGTCTTTCAGCTCGCGGTCGTAACGCTCGGCCCAGATCGAATGGCCGGTTTGAGCCTGGATCAGCTGCGCGGTGATCCGCAAGCGATTCCCGGCGCGGCGTAAGCTGCCGCTGAGAACGCAGGCAGCGTTCAATTCGCGGCCAACCTGCGGGCCAGTGACGGGCTTGTCACGATAGGCGAGCACAGCGGCGCGAGGGAAAACCTGCAGCACCTTGACCTTGGAGAGCTCGGTAATGATGTCTTCGGTCATGCCGTCGCGGAAGTAATTGTCGTCCGGAGTGCCGCTGAGATTTTCGAAGTAAAGCACCGCGACGGACTTTTCCGAAGCTGCCGCGGAGGTGGATGGATCGCTGCTCGATGAGTGCCGCTTCGACTCGCTCACGCGGCCCGACGAATCTCGGTCTCGCTTGAGGCGCTTCAGATCGGTTCTGATTTCCGCGGCGGTTTGATAACGCATATCGCGATCGGCTTCAATCGCCTTGCCGATGACGCGCTCGAGTTCAGGAGGAATCGCAGGGTTCAATTCCGTGACGGGCTGCGGCGTGCGATGGAGAATAGAATCGAAGATGGCGGCGGTGGTGTCTCCGGTGAAAGGGAGCGTACCGGTGGACATTTCGTAGAGCACGCTGCCAAGAGAGAAAAGGTCAGTGCGCGCGTCGAGATCCTTGCCCAGCGCCTGCTCGGGGGACATGTATGCAATGGTCCCGAGCGCGGTGCCGGGGCTGGTGAGGAAGGCGGGATCGTCATCAATGGTTACGTCACCGGATCCATCGCCGGCTCCAACGCGCATCCGACGCGGCGCTATCTTAGCGAGGCCGAAATCCAGGACTTTCACCGGGCCGCGCTGCGTTATGAAGATATTTGCGGGCTTGATGTCGCGATGAACGATGCCCTTCCCGTGGGCGGCGGCCAGAGCATCGGCAAGTTCGAACGCGGCATTGAGGATTGTGTCGATTTCGAGCGGCCGGCCGGCGATGCGGTGCTTGAGGGTCTCGCCTTCAAGCAACTCCATGACGATGAACGGGCGGCCGTCGTATTCACCGACATCGTGAATCGTGCAGATATTGGGATGATTGAGCGCGGACGCAGCGCGAGCCTCGCGCTGGAAACGCTCGAGCGTGGGCGCATCCGTCGGCGTGTCCTCAGGCAGGAATTTGAGCGCCACGTTGCGATCAAGGCGCGCGTCTTCGGCCTTGTACACCACACCCATGCCACCACCACCGAGCATTTCCACGATGCGATAGTGCGAAACGGTGCGGCCAACGAGGGTCTGGGAATTCGCCATGGGCCAGTCATGTTAAATGGGCGCTTGGGGCAAGTCAAACCGGCCCGTTTAGAAGCTAGGCGTGGCTGCAGCGCAGAGAACTCGCCGGATCATTTACGCAGAAGGCTGAAGCCAATGCGCGTGCCAAATCCGAGCACGCGGCCAAGATGAATGTTCAGCAACGATAGAGGCTCAAGGTAGCGCGCGTTTTGCAGCGGCCCGGGCATCGATCGGATCGAAGCCAAGCCGGGCAATCAGATCGCAAACCGAATTCCTTGTGGCCGCATCGTCGCCTGCGTAGAAGATGGAGATCGACCTAGCGTCCCTTCGCGTCGGCTAGGGCCAAGGCCCCGCTGAGGAGCGCCATGTTTTTGCCAAAATCGGCGATATCGTGCATGCGCTCGGAAGGCTTTTCCTCACTCCAAAACCTGTGCATGGTCGGCGAGGCCGCTGCGAGAAACCCGATCACGGATGCAGCGCCCCACTTCGGCTTCAGGCCCAGCGCGAGGCTCGTGCCTCCCGCAATCAGTGCAATTCCGCTCGCGATCACGGCGGCGTCTGGCTTGGAGATGTCTTTGGACCTCGCGTAATTTGATAGCTCTCTCTTCCGGACAAGGTGATGATCCCGTTGTAGATGAGGAAGCCTCCGAAGAGCGCCCGGCCCAGCTTGTAGACCTTCATGATTCCTCTTTCTCCCCCCTTGTCTTCGCCAGCACGATTGGCTGCGCGTCTAGTTCTAACCCAGTATTGTGGAGGCGCTTCGCCCGCGCTATACCGCAACCACCGGAGCGAATCTGCGGAAATCCGCTACGGGTCGTAGGCTGGAAAGAAACGAGGACTGGAAAGCGGTTAGTGTCGCGGAAGAATCACGAATACAAAGCTCAGTGGAAGCACCAGGATCAACAGCATGATCACCCACGACAAACCTCGCGCGAAATTCAGCGTCCAGCCGATGCCAACCCTCTTCTCGACTAGCAATGCCGAATCGTCGGGATTGAAGTAGAACAGTCCAAGCTTCCAGTGCTCGTCGAGAGTGCCGTCTCCGACGAACTCGTGGGAGGGACTATCCGCGAACGGCGCGCGCTGCACATTCAGCCAATGCGTAAGAGGAAAGAGTGCAGCGATGAGCAAGATCGTGACGATCAGAATCGGTACGGCTCCGAAATTGCCCGTCAGCGGTAGAAGGGCGACGCCCGAGAAACACGTGGCCAAAAAAAACTCGACTGCCAACAGAAAATTACCGGCCTGATGGGGAACATCTCGATGCACGGTTCCGGTGTCTGGCATGCGAACCACACGCGCATGACACAGCGCTTCATAGGCCGTGACTGCTACCCCCGCCATAATTGCGGCGCCCAAAAGCAACGGCCCATAAATGCCCATCGGCGTGCGGGTGGACCAACCGTTGGGCTGGCCGTCGAGTCCCCAATGCACTGGGAACCGCTCGGGGATTTCATCCCAGTGCGCATTCAAATAGAGCGCCGTGGCCACCAAGACCACAAAGGGCCCAGCTTGCAGGAGCCATCCGCCGGGAAGGTGCGCCACGCGAGGCGCGAGGACGGCTTCGCGAACCAACGTCGGCTTGGCGGAATGCGGCAGCACAGCTTCGCGCGCGATCACGAACGCAACGATAGGCCCAGCCACAACGCACAGTTCGCCGACGATCAGCGCAAACGGGAGGTCGGACCATAATCCAGCCAATAGCAGCGCCGAGCCTAACCTAACGATTGCCAACGCCTGAATCCGGTAACGGGATTGGATTCGCGCCGCGGCAGGCTGGGTGCGAAATAGCGAAGATACGGTCACAGCAAAGAAGATGCTTGGACGCGACCACTCGGGAAGCTTCCAGGCGATCCAACCGATTAGCACCGCTGTTCCAATCAGAAGTGCTCCGACCAGAAGTGCTGTTCCGCTCATCGCATCGCTCCAAATCGGATTATGTCTTACCCAGTTTTTTCGCGAACGCCCCGATATGCTCTGCAATCGTGGCACGCGGCACGCCATCCGAGATCGCTTTCGCCACCAATTCCTCTAGGCGGCGCGCGAAGCCGTGCTTTGCTCCCGCCGTCGCCTTCGGTCCGCGTCGGTCGATCACAACGGCCCCGCGTCCTCTTCGCAGATCAAGCCAGCCCTCTGCGGCGAGTACGCGGTATGCCTCGGCAACCGTGTTGTGATGTACGCCCAGGTCGATCGCAAGTTGCCGGACAGTCGGAAGCTGATCGCCTGGCTCGAACTCTCCCTTCACCAGCAAGGCCCGAAGGCCGCTCACGATTTGCTCATACACAGGCCGCGCAGAGGCGAGGTCGATTCGCAGTACGGGAGCATTTCGGGGCATTGTCTATTGTATACGTACAATGTACATCATAAACAGAGAATTGTCAAGTGGCGTGGACCGCTGGGGTGTGGTGCTGCTTACAGCCGGTTCCGAACTCAGCGCAGCAGGTCTTCGAGCTGGACCTTGGCGTTGGTTTTGGCGTCGCGGTATTTCACGATCACGGGTGTGTACAGCGAGAGGTTCCAATCCTTGCCGCGACCGTGCCCAATGGCCCTCGAGCCGGCGACCACTACTGCATTTTCGGGTATGACGAGCGGTTGATCGTCACTCGCCGTGTGCACGGCGCCGCTCGCGAGATCATAGACGGGAGTCGACCGGTTCAGAATCGTGCCAGTGCCCAGCACTGCACGCCGCTTCACTACGGTGCCTTCGTAAACGCCACAATTGCCGCCCACCAGCACTTCGTCCTCGATGATCACCGGCAGGGCACCCACCGGCTCGAGCACGCCGCCAATTTGCGATCCGGCCGAAATGTGGCACTTTCTTCCGATCTGCGCGCAGCTGCCGACCAGCGCATGGGAATCGACCATGGTCTCGTCGCCAACGTATGCGCCGACGTTGATATACATCGGCGGCATGCACGTTACGCCGCGGCCGACGTAGCATCCATCGCGTATGCTTGAACCGCCGGGGACGATTCGAACGCCCGAATCGGCCGAAAAGTTTTTTACTGGATAGGTCGACTTGTCGAAGAAAGCCTGTTGCGATCCATCCGTGGAAAGCGGGACGACCTTTCCCATCCGAAAGCCGAGCAGAATGCCCTTTTTCACCCAGGCATTCACGCGCCAGCCGGTTGTCGAGGATGCATCCGGCTCAGCGGCGCGGATTTCGCCTGCGTTCAGCGCGTTCTTGAAGCGCTGAAAAAGCTCCACGTGGCTTTCGGTGTAGCGCGCGGGATTTTCGTCGAACAGCCGCTCGATTTCAGCGTGCAGCATAGGCCCCTTGCGCCAACCCAACGGCTTCGAGCGCGCTGCGGATTTTCGCGAGATTTTCAAGCTTCGGTGGAACTAGAGGAAGCCGAAAAACGGGCTCGAGAAGCCCCATCAGGCCCATCGCCGCTTTCACTGGGATGGGATTCGTTTCCAGGAAGTTTGCTTCCATCAGCGGGATATAGCGCCGGTGAATGTCCCGCGCGGCCGCAAAATCGTTTTTCAAAGCGAGCTGCACCATTTGCGTCATCTCCGCCGGAATTTCATTTGAGCTTACGGAGATCAAGCCGCGGCCACCGATTGCAAGCAGCGGCAACGTGATTCCATCATCGCCCGAGAGCACCAGGAAACGGTCCGGCACGGTTGCGAGAATCACCGCCATTTGTGAAATGTTGCCGGATGCTTCCTTCACTCCCGCGATGTTGTCGATTTCCGCAAGCCGCTTCATTGTGGAGGGCTCGATGTTTACGCCAGTGCGTCCGGGAATGTTGTAGAGAATCACCGGAACGCGCACTGCTGCGGCAATCGCCTTGAAATGCTGATACAAGCCCTCTTGCGTCGGCTTGTTGTAATACGGGCTCACGGACAAGATCCCGTGCGCGCCCATCGACTCGAACTCACGAGCCATGTCGATCACGTGCGCGGTATCATTTCCGCCCGCGCCGGCCACCACGGGCACTTTTCCCCGCGCCTCTTCGATGGTTATTTCCACAACGCGCTTCTGCTCGGCTTTACTCAATGTAGGGCTTTCGCCCGTCGTCCCGCAGGGAACCAGGAAATTGATCCCGGCCTCCACTTGCCGTCGCACGGTGCGTCGCAGCGCGTCCTCGTCGAGCGACAAATCTTTACGAAACGGAGTCACCAATGCGGTCCCGCATCCCGTAAACATTTTCAAGCCTCCTTCGCTCCGCCTATTCCAACTGATTCACAATCTCGCGAAAATCGAAAAAACCCTTCTTGCCCGTCACCCAGCGCGCCGCTCGCAGCGCTCCGCGCGCGAATCCCTCGCGATTGCGCGCTGTGTGCCGGATGGTAATCGTGTCTGCAGCGGAATCAAACCCGATTTCATGCGTTCCAGGATGTGCTCCCGCGCGGCTGCTTCCGACGTTGATCGATTTCGTATAGCCGCCCTTCTTCATTTGCTCTACGAGCGCCAGCAAAGTTCCTGAAAGCGGGTCTTTTTTCGTAGCGTGGTGAATCTCCCATGCCCATGCGCCGTACTCCGGCTGCTGCGCCATGAGTCGCCCGGCCTCCGCTACAATTTGCGAAAAGACGTTCGCGCCCACCGAAAAATTCGCGCTCCAGACCAGGCCGCTGCGCGCTTGTTTCACCGCCTGGCGCGCACGTTCCATCTGGTCGAACCACCCGGTGGTTCCAACCACCGCATTCACGCCCAGGCGCGCGATCCTCTCGATATTTTCCAGTGCTGTGGTGGGCGTGGAAAATTCGATCGCCGCATCGATTCCGCGAAAATTTTCGGGCGTCATGCCCTCGAACCTGGCATTGTTGTCGATGTCCAGTCGGAGCTTCACGTTGCACCGATACTCCGGAGCAAGCTGTTCAATGAGCCGTCCCATTTTTCCGTACCCGACAATCGCCAGGTTGATCTCCCTGTCGCTCACGCCGTCACCGCCATCGCCTGCAGGCGCTTTACCAGCGCGGCATACATATTCACGGCTTCCGTAAGTTCTCGCTTGGAAATTCGTTCGTCTGCAGTATGAGCCACATGAATACTGCCTGGACCAACAAGCAGCGGCTCGCCCCACGCCTTTCCGAGGACCGGCACATCTGTTGTGAAGGAAACGACAGTCGTTGGCAGGCTGTCGACGCTCGCGAACTTGATCACCGGGATGTACAACACCTCATTCAGCTGCGCCCGCGTCCCGACAGCTTGCGCAAACGCCGTTCGCACCGGTTCAGGATCACCCACCAGTCGCACCAAAATTTCGGCCTTGGCTGAGTCGGCGATCACATTTGGCGCGTGCCCGCCAGAAATTGTTCCGATGTTCACGGTCGAGGGTCCGAGCAGTTCATCCGTTGGCAGCGCCACTCGCCGAATGGACTCCAAAGCATCAAGTAGCGCCTCAATCGCTGACTCTCCCAGCTCCGGATATGCGGAATGTGCCATACGGCCACGCGCCACTAGCTCAAACCGCAAAATTCCTTTCGACGCCAGTGCCAACTTGCTTTCGGTCGGCTCGCCATTCACCAGGTATTGCGAGCCTCGTGGGGTGCGGGCGGCCACGGCCGCCCCCGCGCTATTGCGTTCCTCTCCAACCACGAACAGCAGCGCGAAATTCTTGGCTCCTTCCACCAGCATCTTTTCCGCCGCTGCCACCATCGCCGCAATGATGCCTTTCGCGTCGCAGGCGCCGCGTCCCCAAATCCACTCCGCATCTTCGCGTGACGGAAAAAAAGGTGGCACCGTGTCGAGGTGCGTCGAAAGCGTGACCACAGGCCTTCCCCAGCACGCAAGAACGTTCGCGCGTCCCGGTTCGACCTCCATGCGTTCCACTTTCCCGCTCGTTTTGTCCGCAAGCTTCCGCAGATGTGCGTCGAGATATGCAGCAACGGCCGCCTCGCTGCCCGAGATCGACTCGATGTCTATCAGCGCCCGCGTCAGTTCATATACGTTCATCAATTCGCCTGTGTCGCCTCGGATACCTCAGGAGGCTGCACCCCGTTCCTTTGACCCTGTCGGGCACGCGCACGTCCACTCGATTCAATTGCAGCGGAATGAAGGCACAAGAGAAGGGAAAGAGCTGCGAGCCAAACTGCTCGCGTCTCCGCTTCTCGATAGCGCTCCACCCGTAGTTCCAACGGATGACAGTGGATAAGCCTCTCGGCCCATCCCCCAACCGCCGCGACCTCAGCCATCGCCGCGATTTCGGCGGAGTTTACATGCAACGCGCCTAAGCCGGTCCTCCGAAGCTGCTCGGAATTTCTAGCCGGATACTAGCGCTCTCCGCTCCTCTACCAAGAACGCTACGAGTCTATGCGCCGCCCTTAGCCAAGTCAAGAAAGTGCCGCGGTCGAGGATCCTGCTACATTCTCGTCATGCGATGCTTTCTGTGGGCCGCTACGTGCGATAATGGCGCGGCGCAGAACGGGCGATAGATCTCCGCGGATCGATCGCTTGGGTACTCGCACGGCGCCTTCAGGAGCGATACCAGATGTGGATAGTTCGAATCGCGTTACGCCGGCCCTACACCTTCGTGGTGGCCTCGATTTTGCTTTTGGTGGTGGGCGTCGCCGCCATCCTTCGCACGCCGACAGATATTTTCCCCAATATCGACATTCCAGTCGTAAGCGTCCTCTTCAATTACACGGGTCTCTCTCCGGAGGAAATGTCCGACCGCATCGTCTATAGCTATGAGCGATCACTGACCACGACCGTCAACGACATTGAGCACATTGAGTCGCAGTCGCTAACCGGTCGCGCCGTGGTGAAGGTTTTCTTTCAGCCAGGGGTGGAAATCTCGAACGCGGTCGCCCAGATCACCGCGATTTCGCAGTCCAGCATTCACTCCATGCCTCCGGGCACGCAGCCCCCGTTTATCATCCAGTACAATGCGTCGACCGTGCCCGTCTTGCAGCTTGCCCTCTCCGGCCAAGGCCTTTCCGAGCAGCAGTTGAGCGACCTCGCCCAGAATTTCATCCGCGTGGGTCTGATCACAGTTCCAGGCGTTGCCGTTCCTTATCCCTACGGGGGAAAGCAGCGCCAGATCCAGGTGGATTTGAACCCGCCGGCTCTGCAAGCAAAAGGCCTCTCGCCAAACGACATTGTTAATGCGATTGGGAATCAGAACCTGATTATTCCGGCCGGTACGGCGAAGATTGGCATCTATGAATATCAAGTCGATATGAATGGCGCCCCTGAGACCATCCAGGAACTGAATAATCTGCCGGTGAAGCAGGTGGGCAATTCGACCATTTACATCCGCGACGTCGCAAACGTTCGCGACGGCTATCCGCCCCAGACCAATATCGTTCATGTCGACGGCAAACGTTCAGCGCTGCTCTCGATACTCAAGAATGGCAATGCCTCGACGCTCGACGTCATTGCCGGGGTTAAGAAAATGCTGCCTATCATCGCCAACACCCTCCCTCCCCAGTTGAAGATGGTGCAGCTTTCCGACCAGTCGATATTTGTGCGCGCGTCGATCGATGGCGTAATTCGCGAAGGAGCCATTGCGGGCTGCTTGACGGCAATCATGATTTTGATTTTCCTCGGCAATTGGCGCAGCACGCTGATCATTGCCCTATCGATTCCTCTGTCGGTTCTCACCTCGCTGATCGTTTTGAGTGCGCTCGGCCAGACCATCAACATCATGACGCTCGGAGGTCTCGCTTTAGCGGTCGGCATATTGGTGGACGACGCAACCGTCGAAATCGAGAACATCAATCGCAATCTCGAGCAGGGTAAAGAGATTCAGCAGGCCATTCTCGACGGCGCGTCGCAAATTGCGACGCCTGCTTTTGTTTCGACCCTGTCGATCTGCATCGTGTTCGTTCCTATGTTTTTCCTCACCGGTGTAGCCAAGTATCTCTTCGTGCCTCTTGCCGAGGCGGTTGTCTTCGCGATGCTGGCTTCCTACCTGCTTTCACGCACCTTGGTTCCCACGATGGCTCGGTACATGCTGGTGGAGCAGACCGAAGAGCAGCGGCGAGAGACAGTTGAGAAGTCGTCGAATCCGCTCGTGCACATGCAGGCGAAATTCGAGGCCGGATTTGAGCGTTTCCGTGGCCGCTACCGTCGGATGCTCGAAGCTTGCATTCATCACCGCAGGGTTTTCGTCGTCTGTTTTTTCGCGGTTTGCGTGCTGTCGTTTGCTCTTCTGCCGCTGGTCGGAGAGGATTTCTTCCCGAGCGTCGACAGCGGCGAATTCAATCTGCACATGCGCGCGCCCACTGGCACGCGCATCGAAGAGACGTCCGCCCTTTGCGATCGCGTCGAAACCGACATCCGTTCCCAGATTCCGCCGTCCGAACTGGTCTCCATCATTGACAATATCGGGCTCCCATACAGCAGCATTAACCTCTCGTATAGCAACTCGGCGCCGATCGGAGCATCCGACGCGGACATCCTGGTGGAACTGGCGCGCAAGCATCGCCCGACCGTCCAGTATGTCCGGTTGCTACGTGCGAAGCTGACCCATGACTTTCCGGGAGTCGAGTTCTACGACCTGCCCACGGATATCGTCAGCAAGATTCTCGATTTCGGACTCCCGGCGCCGATCGACGTTCAAATCGTCGGCCGCAATCTGCAGGCGAATCGCCTGTTTGCCGACAACCTCTTGAATCAGCTCAAATTTGTGCCGGGAACTGTAGACCTTCGCATCCAGCAAAAATTCGACGATCCCAGGCTGCACATTCAAGTGGACCGCACCAAGGCGCAGCAGATTGGTTTCAGCGCTCTCGACGTTGCCCAGAACCTTCTGATCTCGCTCAGCGGCAGCTTTCAAACCTCACCGACATTCTGGCTGGACCCGGAAACTGGAGTTAGCTACAACATCGCCACCCAGACTCCGGAATATCGATCCGACTCGCTGCAGAAGCTTGAAAACATTCCGATCTCAGGTTCCGGCACGAACCAATCTGAGATTCTGAGCAGCCTTGCTTCGTTTAGCCGCGGCTCCGAGATGGCTGTGGTTTCCCACTACAACGTCCAGCCTGCGATCGACATTTACGGCGCAGTGGATGGCCGCGATCTCGGGAGCGTGGCGCGAGACATCATGCCGATCGTGAATCGCAGTCGCAAGGAATTGCCACGCGGTTCGCAGGTGAATGTTCTCGGCGAGATTCAGACGATGAACTCCTCGTTCATTGGACTGCTCGCGGGGCTGGTTTTCTCGATCGCCCTGGTCTATCTGCTGATCGTCGTGAATTTCCAGTCTTGGCTCGACCCCTTCATTATTCTGATGGCCTTGCCCGCGGCACTCGCCGGGATCGTCTGGTTTTTGTTTGTCACACATACTACGATCAGTGTTCCTGCCCTGACCGGGGCGATCATGTGCATGGGCGTCGGCACCGCAAATAGCATCCTTGTGGTGAGCTTTTCGAAGGAACAGTTGGAAGCGGGTAAAACGCCCGCGGAAGCGGCGCTGCAGGCGGGATTCACACGCTTCCGGCCCGTCCTTATGACCGCACTGGCCATGATCATCGGCATGTTCCCTATGGCTCTTGGCATCGGAGAGGGTGGCGAGCAGAACGCGCCCCTCGGGCGCGCAGTCGTCGGCGGCCTGATCCTCGCCACCGTGGCGACGCTCTTCTTTGTCCCAGTCTTCTTCAGCATTGTTCATGGGAGCCGCAACAGGCGGTCATCAGTTCAAGCTCCTTAAGGAGACTTAGCGCGCTGCGAGCCCTCGGGGGGTGTGTGCGCATCAGACCCCTGTAGCGAAACGGAAGTAGGCTGAAAGTCGTCTAAATTCAAGCAAGTGGGAAACCAAGGTTCATGACAGAGAGGCAAGAAAACCAGCCCGAAGTGGCAAGTCCACCGTCCCGGCGCGGTCTATTGGTCGTGGTCGGGATACTTCTACTTATTGCGATTATTGTCATCGCTGGCGTCGTGCCGCGTTGGAAAGCGCGGGCTGCCCTACGCTCTGAGACGTACCAATCCGCGATTCCCACTGTGGCTGTAATCCATCCCAAGCTAGGCGCCCCGGTGACGGAAATCGTACTTCCCGGAAACATCCAGGCCTTCACCGACTCGCCTATCTACGCCCGCACCAGCGGGTATCTGAAGAAATGGTATGCGGACATCGGAACCCGCGTGCAGGCAGGCCAGCTGCTTGCCGAAATCGAGACGCCGGAAGTGGACCAGGAGCTCGATCAAGCACGCGCGGACCTGAACACCGCGCAGGCGAATTATCGCCTCTCGCAAATTACAGCTGAGCGTTATGAAGACCTCGCGAAGACCCAGTCGGTTTCCAAACAGGATGTCGACAACGCCAACGGTGATTTTCAGGCGAAGAAAGCAATGGTAGCGTCGGCTCAGTCCAATGTGGGGCGCCTGGAAGAGCTGCAATCGTTTCAGAAGATCTACGCTCCATTTGACGGCGTGATTACCGCTCGCAATACCGACATCGGACATTTGATCAATTCCGGCGCGGGAGGGCCCACCACCGAGCTGTTCCATATCGCCGCTACCCGCAAGCTGCGCGTTTATGTCAATGTGCCGCAGCAGTATTCGCAGTCCGCGAAACCTGGACTCGTCGCTGATCTGACGCTTCCGGAGTTCCCCGGTCGCCGCTTCAAGGGCACTTTGGTCCGAACGGCTGATTCGATCGATGTTGCCTCGCGCACCTTGCTAGTGGAAGTGGATCTGGACAATCCCACGGGAGAGCTCCTGCCCGGCGCATACACGGAAGTGCATCTCCAGGTTCCACCGAGTTCTCCGATTCTGATCCTGCCCGTCAGCGCATTGATTTTCCGCGCGCAGGGCCTGCAGGTAGCGACAGTTCAGGACGGCGATAAAGCATTACTGAAGGATGTCGGCCTCGGCAAAGACTTGGGAAACGAAGTTGAAGTGGTTTCGGGACTCCAGGCAAGCGATACGGTCATCATGAATCCGCCGGATGCCCTTGTGTCGGGCGAGACCGTGCGGATAGTAGCGCAAGCCGCGGCACCGGGAGCGACGGATACGCAACAACAAGGTCAGAGCGGCAGTCCGGATTGATATTCGCTCTCGCAAGGGACGCCAGGAGAACACAATCTTGATGAGGAGGAAGTAGCAATGAAGCGTTTTTATCAGGGGATGGCAATTGCCATTGGACTCTTGTTTGTTCTATTCGCGGTGGCGCGTAGTGAATATGCGGCACCTCGCAGCCACGCTGCGTCAAGCGACGCCACCGAAACCGGGCCGTTTATGGATTTCCACGACGAGCAGCCGGGCAAAGTTCATCACATCACGGTTGAGGATTTGCCGCAGCCTTACGCCACGAAGTCTTCGGCCGTATTCTCGAGGCCAGTGGCGAGGCCCGCGGACGTTTGGCCGCAGGCTCCTGCCGGGTTCAAGGTCGGGTTGTATTCCAGTGATCTGCGCGGCCCGCGCACCATCGTAAAGGCGCCAAACGGCGATCTCTTTGTGGTGGAAACGAATACCGGCAAAGTCATGGTCCTCCATGGAATGTCAGCAAATGGAAAGGCCGAGCAAACCGAAGAGTTTGCCAGCGGTCTGCGGCTGCCCTTTGGAATTGCCTTCTATCCTCGCGGCCCCAATCCTCAGTACGTCTACGTCGGTGATACGGATGCAGTTGTCCGCTTTCCCTATCAAAACGGCGATCTAAAGGCTCGCGGTCCAATGGAAGTTGTCGTGCCCAATCTTCCCGCCGGACCAAACCACTTCGCGCGCGGCGTGGCCTTTTCGCTCGATGACAAGCAAATGTTTATCTCCGTCGGTTCACACAACAACATCACCGACACCGACAAGGACAATAGCGAGTTTCACCGGGCCGATATCCTCGTCGCGAGTCCCGATGGCTCAAATCTGCGTGTCTATGCCTCTGGAATCCGCAATGGCTCCGGCATCACCGTCGATCCGAAGACGGGCGAGTTGTGGACATCGGTAAATGAGCGTGACGAAATCGGCGACAATTTGCCACCTGACTACATTACTCATGTGCAGGACGGCGGCTTCTACGGTTGGCCGTGGTACTACACCGGCGGCCATGAGGACCCGCGTCTTGCGGGGAAACATCCTGAACTGAAAGACAAGGTAATTGTTCCCGATGTCCTGCTCGAGCCTCATAACGCTTCGCTGAACATTACTTTCTATGAGGGCAAGGAGTTTCCCAAGCAGTACCGCGGTCAGCTCTTCGCCGCCGAGCATGGCTCTTGGAACCGCTCCATCCGAACCGGCTATGAGGTAATCATGGTCCCCATGAAGGGCGGCAAAGCGGTCGGTGACTACGAGGACTTTCTCACTGGCTTCGTGCTCCCTGACGGCAGTTGCTGGGGCAGGCCCGTCGGAGTTGCGGTAGCCCAAGACGGCTCCCTCATGGTGACAGATGATGGCTCGAATTCCGTTTGGCGAGTCACCTATTCAAAGTAGGCAAGCGGTGCCTTTTAGCACTCGGTCAGAATATCAATCGCTACGCCGGGCAGGACTATTGCTGATTTCAGCGCTCCTGCTCGGCGGTTGCACTGTCGGTCCCAACTACGTCCGTCCTCCCGCGGAAGTCGCGCCGACATACAAGGAAGCCAGTAATTTCGGCTTGGCGCAACCAACCGACACGATCCCCAAAGGAAAATGGTGGGAGATTTACGGGGATCCAACTCTGAACGCTCTGCAAGATCAAGTAACCTCCTCAAACCAATCGTTGAAAGTCGCTCAGGCCCAATTTCTTGAGGCGCGCGCTGCGGTTCGTACCGCTCGCGCGGCTTATTTCCCAAATGTGACCGTTTCTCCCAACGCATCCAGCAACCGTCAATCGCAGAGTCAGGCGCTCTTCGGAACCACCTCACCGGTTAACTATAACAACGTCGAATTGCCGGTCGACGTTTCCTACGAACCGGACGTATGGGGCCGCGTCCGCAGGAGCGTCGAGGCCGCTCGCTCCGAAGCGCAGGCCAGCGCCGCGGACCTGGCCAGCGTGGATCTGAGCCTCCATGCCGAACTCGCGATGGACTATTTTCAATTGCGTGGCCTCGATTCCCAGAAACAATTGCTCGATTCGACTGTACTCTCGTATCAGAAAGCGCTCGAATTAACGCAAAGCCGCTATTCAGGCGGCATCGCATCCGCCGTCGATTTGGCGCAAGCCCAGACGCAGCTTGAAACCACCCGCGCCGAGGCCATTGATGTCAATGTGCAGCGCGCCGCCTTCGAACATGCCATCGCCGTGCTGATCGGCAAGCCCGCAGCGGAATTCACTCAGGAGCCTCTCCCACTCATCGGTGCGCCGCCGCCGATTCCGACAGGGCTACCTTCCGATCTGCTCGAGCGCCGGCCGGACATCGCCGCCTCTGAAAGGCGCGTCCAAGAGGCCAATGCCCAGATCGGCGTTGCTCGTGCTGCTTACTTCCCGCTGATCACGCTCAATGGCTCCGGTGGCTTCGAGAGCAGCGGGTTCAGCAACCTTCTCAGCGGGCCCGCTGGCTTTTGGTCCTTGGCCGGAACTGCTGCCGAACTGATTTTCGACGGAGGTCAGCGCCGTGGTCTTTCGGAACAGGCGCGAGCGGCCTATGAGCAGGCTGTGGACCAATACCGCGCAACCACACTCACAGCCTTTCAGGAGGTCGAGGATAACCTTGCCGCCCTCCGCATCCTCCAGGACGAAGCCAAGACGGAAGATGACGCTGTCGCCGCAGCCCAGCACTCTCTTGACCTGTCGACTACGCGCTATAAAGGTGGCGTAGCGAACTATCTCGAAGTAACCACTGCCCAGAGCGCAGCGCTCGCTGACGAGGTTTCAGCCGTCGAGATCCTCACTCGCCGCATAACTGCCAGCGTCCTGCTCATTAAGGCCCTCGGCGGCAGCTGGGACGTCTCACAGATTCCCCGGATGTAGAGCCTTCGGGCCGTTCAGCACATCCAATCACTTACGGTTGGGCGCGCAAGCGCTCCCGCTGTAGGATTACCGATTCGCAAGGGGAATCATGGCCGGTCGGCATCGAGTCGTGATTATCGGCGGTGGTTTCGGTGGTCTGAGTGCTGCGCTGAAGTTGAAGCGAGTGCCGGCGGACGTGACGCTCATCGACCGGTGCAACTACCATCTCTTCCAGCCCTTGCTTTACCAGGTCGCCACCGGAGCCCTTTCGCCCGCCAACATCGCCTCGCCGCTGCGCGAGATTCTCAAAGATCACCGCAACACGAAAGTTCTACTCGCCGAAGCCACGGGTATCGACGTGGCAAATCGCCGCGTCGTCCTGAGCGATGGCTCGGTGGAGTACGACACACTCATAATCTCCACCGGCGCCAGCCATCAGTATTTCGGTCATGCAGAGTGGGAGAAATTTGCTCCTGGCCTGAAGACAATCGAGGATGCGACCGCCATGCGCCGCCGGATTCTGCTGGCCTTCGAGACCGCCGAGCGCGAGCAAGATCCCGAAAAGCGGCGCGCCTTCCTGACGTTTGTCATCGTCGGCGCCGGGCCTACCGGCGTTGAGCTTGCCGGAGCGCTTGGCGAGATTGCCAACGATACTCTGCGCCGCGACTTCCGCTCTATCGATCCGGCTTCTGCGCGTATCATTCTCGTCGAAGGGACGGACCGCGTCCTCCCGTCCTATCCGCCCAAACTTTCCGCCGCGGCTCGCCGGATGCTCGAACGTCTCGGCGTCACGGTCCGCACAGGCGTTTTTGTTACCGGAGTCAGCGAGCACGCCGTCACACTCCGAGAAGGCGATCGCACCGAGCAAATTCCCGCGCGCACCATTCTCTGGGCTGCCGGTGTGCTCACCTCGCCGCTCGGCAAGTCGTTGTCGGAAGCAACCGGCGCGCCGCTCGATAAATCCGGGCACATCATCGTACAACCCGACCTTAGCGTCCCAGGCCATCCCGAAATTTTTGTGATCGGTGATCTCGCCAACTACAGCCATCAGACCGGCCGCCCGCTGCCCGGCGTCGCTCAACCCGCCATTCAAGAGGGACGCTACGTCGCCGGAGTGATCCGCCGCCGTCTGCTCCAGCATGTGCCCCCGCCGCCGTTTCACTATTTCGACAAGGGAAATCTCGCCACTGTGGGTCGCGCTGCCGCGGTCGCCGATCTCAATTGGCTTCGAATCTCGGGTATTCCCGCCTGGCTGATTTGGATTTTCGTCCACCTGTTCTACATCATGGAATTTCGCAATCGCCTGCTCATTCTTCTTCAATGGGGCTGGCTTTTCATCACCTATGATCGTTCCGCGCGCTTGATTACCGGCAAAACTCCTTTTCCGCTAGACCTTTAGCGGTGCCCACCACGCTTGCATCGGGCCTGCCCGGTGGCAACAACATTATTTTTCCTGACAACGATTCCACGTATTAGAATCGAAGCCTCCAGCCGTCAATCATGAGCAACTACGAGAAGAAACTTCTTGGGAGCCTAATTGCGCTCCTGGTCATCCTTTTGACCGCCGCGGTAATCACGCGCGATTGGTCGGACTACCGCGACCAGCTTCGTAAGCTCCGAGATGCTTCGAAGCAGCAGTCCGAGCCGGTCGACACCCGCCCGCTCGACACTGCGCAGCAGCTCGCGCCCTTGGCCGTCACTCCCATCGAACAGCAATACGCTCAGGAGGCCCTGCGTCTCGGAGATCATTCGGTGGACCTCGCGTTCGCCGCGGCGATGCGTGACGCCACGCAGAACCCCGCGCCTCTCACGCCGGAAACCCGCCGTCTCTCCGCACAAATCGATTCTGGCGAAGCTGCTGTTGCCGCGGACCAAAATCGAATCGCCCAGTTTACGCAGGCGCTTGCCAAAGCCGCGCCGAATGCCAAGGACGGCCTGCAGCAGCTCATTGGCATCGCGCAGGCCCAGCTTGCTCTGGATCAGGATGACCTCCAGGACGCCCAACAACAGCTCACCATTGCGGGCGGAAGCAAGCAGGTACGGATTCAGGCTCTCCTCGATCAGCACAAAGTTGCCGAAACCAGTAGCGCCAGTCTCACCTCCAACCCCGCCGCGTCGAGTTTGATCGAACGCACCCAGTCGGCCAACATCGCGGCGCAGTACCGCGCGTGGATGTCTCTCCATTCGAAAAGGGCCCTCTTGGTCCAGGCTCAAAACGAGGCCCTTGGCCGAGCAAATGCCCTGACTGCGCAGCGAACCGCGCTTCAAAATGAGGTCAATGAGGAGGAGCAGCAGAAAAAAATCATCCATCCCCAGGAAGCCGGTGCCGCTTCAACCGCTTCCGGCGCCGCGGCTCCCGAAGTCTCCTCTTCCTTGGACTTTCTTCGCCATGTAACGGAAGACAGGAAAGAAATCGCTGAATACGACCAGCACATTCAAACCGAGCAGCAGCTTGCCGCCGACTATGGCACCTGGGTCACATTCGTCGGCGCTCGCCAACAGTCGTTCCTGCATCGCTTTTTGATCTCTCTCTGCTGGATCCTGCTGATTGCGGTGCTGGTGCTAATTGCCAACCACTGGGTGCAACGCTTCTTCGCGCGCTTTGCCCACGAGCGCCGCCAGCTGCATACCATCCGCGCCCTCATTCTGTTCGTTTTACAAGCGGTGGGCCTGTTGCTGATCCTCCTCATCCTTTTTGGAATGCCCAGTAATTTCGCAACGGTTCTCGCGCTTGTGGGCGCCGGTCTCACCGTCGCGCTCAAGGATTTCATCGTCGGCTTCTTCGGCTGGTTCGTTCTGATGGGAAAAGACGGAATTCGTCCCGGCGATTGGGTTGAGATCAGCGGCGTCGGCGGCGAAGTGCTGAAGGTCGGCTTTCTTCACACCGTGGTTCTTGAAACCGGCAATTGGACCGATGCCGGTCATCCCACCGGCCGTCGCGTCTCTTTCGTCAACACCTTCGCCACCGAAGGCCATTACTTCAATTTCTCAACGGCAGGCCAATGGCTCTGGGACGAAATCGAGGTCCAAGTGCCCGACGGATTCGAACCGTATACGACCGCCGAGAACATTCGCAAAATCGCCATCGACGAAACGTCCGAAAATGCCCGCCTCGCCGAAGCCGAATGGAACCGTGTCACACCATCCTACGAAAAGCGTTCATTCTCCGCCGCGCCGTCCATCAGCGTTCGCCCCACCGGATCGGGCGTGAACGTCATGCTGCGCTACATCACTCGCGCCGGCCAGCGCTACGAAGTCCGCGCGCACCTGTATCACGCAATCGTCGATCTTCTGCACGGCAAAGCCGTGCCAAAGGCGGCCGCGGCGCTGCCCCCGCAGCCAGTGCCCGACCGCGCTTAGCGTTACTGGCTGTTCCCAATGAAAATTCGAAGGTGAAAACCTACAGAACTGAAAAGACGTGGAAGCTGAGCAGCCCCAGAGCAATTCCAATCGTCGTTCCCGCCACCACATCGCTCAGGAAGTGCATTCCCAGGATGATGCGCGAAGCCGCGATCAGTAGCGCCATCATCAGCAGGCATGTTTGCAGTTCCGGATAAAACAGACCCAAAGAAATCGCCACGGCGAATGCGGTAATCGCGTGCCCCGACGGAAACGAGTATTTATCCGGCGGCAAAATCGACGCCCAGCAGTGTGGCTCAATTTCGCACGGCCTTTTTCGTCGGCTGGTGCGCTTGAGCGCGCGGAATATGAGAATCCCCGCAACGGCGCTGGAACCGGCCGCCCCGATGGCGGCAAAGCGCTGCCCTCCACCGCATAGCAGCAGGATCAGGCCGAACGCGTACCACAGCCATCCGTCACCTCCGCGCGTAGCCAAAATCATCAAGACACGAAACCACCGCGGCGCGCGCCATCTGTGCACGCGGTGCATCAACCGGTAGTCATTCGACTGAATTTGGTTCCAAACTGCTTTTGCTACAGTCATGCCCATTCCTCCGCCGCAGGTTGCGGCACGGCGGCCCATCGGCGTCGGCGGTCGTCGAATTCGCCAAGGATTTCGGCGCCCCAGCGTCGGCTGAAGACGCGTTCGTCGCGATAGTTCCAATAGGTCGCCACCGGCAGCAGTGCAGCCAGTGGTGAAAGAAGCAGAGTCCACGGATTTTCCCGAATCATCGCGGAGGCGACCGAAAACACATCTCGCGTCAGCTTGCCGAAATTTCCGGACTCTCCGCCCACCGATCCCTTGCCGCTTCGCAGGCCAGCGAAAAATTCTTCCTTATCTCGTGCGCCTGGCACTTCCGTGTAGGTTCTTCCCGTTGAAGCGAGCGCATGTGCGTCGCTCCCGCCCAGCGCAATCTTGTTCCACTGCTTGGCCAACCTCGCCGATTGGGCATTCGATTTCGCCAGCATGTGCCCGTTCAGTGTCTCGACCGCCGGAAAATATTCGCGGAACCATGTGAAGTCTTCGCGCTCGCGCCTGCCAGTCAGGCTTGAGAACACGTGGTTCACGCTGAAAAATAGCTTTCGCTCCGTCAGGTACATCAACAGCGACACCAAGTCATTGCGCCGTTGCTGGAGCTGAACGTGCTGCCGCTCATGGAAGTCGTATACTCCGATATGGACCTCCGTACCGCTGGGCATGCGGCACGTTAGCTCCTCGCTGAGGAAGAAATTCGGGTGTCGCCGCAACTGCTCGGATCCTTCGATCGAATCGTGATCCGTCAACGTGAAAAGTTCCATTCCGCGCCGCTTCAGCAACTCGTACACTTCGTCCGGATCGCTGTAGCACTCGCGGCAGAATGTGCCCGCGATGGGCGTAGTGCATGGCCCTGAAAAATAAGAGTGGACGTGCATGTCGCATTTCACGTTTTCCACACTAAATCCACAGGGTTACGCACACATGACATCCTTGCTAACACTCTGAAAAATCAGGTATTTAACTGATAGGTCACAGATTTCCACAATTTAACCGTCCCGTAGCAATTTCCGGCCCTATGAATGCCAGAATGCGCCCCGCATGGCGCAGGCTCAGTCTCAATTTGAGTTTATTTTTTTCGATGCTGGCGGCGGCCATCGGGCGGCCGCAACGGCGCTCCAGATGGCCATTCAATGCCAGGGGCAGCCATGGGAAGTTCAACTCACGAATCTTCAAGAACTTCTGGATTCGCTCGACGTCCTCAAAAAATATGCGGGCATCCGCATCCAGGATTTCTACAACACGATGCTGCGCAACGGCTGGACTCTGGGCAGTCCCGAGCTGATGCGAGTACTACAACTCGTCATCCGCCTTTATCATCGGCCGACCGTCCGCATGCTCGAAAAACATTGGGCCGAGACGCGGCCCGATGCCGTTGTGTCATTCGTTCCGCACTTCAATCGGGCTCTCGGCGAAAGCTTGGCGAAAGTTTTCCCGAACCGTCCGTTCATTACCGTGCTCACCGACATTGCCGATTATCCGCCGCACTTTTGGATCGAACGTCAATTGCAATACTTGGTCTGCGGCTCGGATCGCGCCGTCGAGCAGGCTCATTCCTTCGGCCACGATGACAACCACATTTTTCGCGCATCGGGAATGATTCTTCATCCGCGCTTCTACGAACCGCCCGTC
>JASHRI010000300.1 GCA_030037435.1 Candidatus Acidiferrales bacterium
TTGGCCTGCTGCGATGGGATTGGATCGCTCGGGGCTGGCCCTTTGCGTTGATCGTGCTCGGCGTGTGGATCTTGATGGATCGATTCAAAACCTAGGGGATGCGGACTGTGACCGAACTGCAAAAAATACGGTGCGCGTGCGCGCGTTGCCGGGTAAGAAGCCTGCTGGGCCCCATCCTGCTGATTGCGGCGGGCGTGATTTTTCTGCTGGCTGAATTCACGCGTTTCTCTTTTGGCGATTTGTGGCCTTTGCTGCTGATCGTGATAGGAGTCGTGCTCTTCGCCGAATCGATGGCTTCGCGCGAAGGCCATACGGGAGCCTGAATCAGACATGACCAACGGCAGGCAACGGCGAAGCTCGATTTTTGCGGGATTGCTGCTGATCCTGCTCGGCGTCATTTTCCTGCTTGATCGCTACGACCCGGCGCTGGGGCTGGGGCATTTGATCCGCCTCTACTGGCCCGTGCTGCTCGTGATCTGGGGCATCGCCAAGCTGGTGGATCAGCTCGCGGCACGTCACGCCGGTCAAGTGCGTCCGCCGATGCTTTCCGGCGGCGAGGCCGTGTTATTGGTCATCTTGGCGATTGTCCTCTGCGTGTTTGGCTTTCGAGATTGGGCTCGCGAACACTTTCCGGATGTCGATGCATCGATGTTCGGCCAGCCCTATTCCCGCACCCAGACCGTGAATCCGCAGACGATCTCCGCCGGCGCGCATGTGACGATCGAGATCCCCGGCGGAAATATCCCGGTGCACACTGCTCCGGGAATCGATTTGTCCGTGAATGCAAACGAGACAGCCCACGCAGGTACCGAATCCGCGGCCGACGAGGAGATGGATCGCACTCAGGTGAAAGTCGATCGGACGGCTGGCGGATATTGGATACATACCGTGGAGACCGGCAGGCGCGGTATGGTGCGCGTCGACCTGGATATCGAAGTCCCAAAGGACGTGAGCCTCACGGCGACCACAAACTACGGCGACATTCAGATCGCAGGTGTGACGGGCAATGTGGAAGCTCGCACGGATGGCGGCGACATTGAAATCCACAACACCGGTGGGAACGTCAACGCAACGCTGCAAAGGGGCGGCGCGCGCATCGATAATGTGGCCGGCGATGTCGATGTGAAAGGCCGAGGAAACGAAATCGAGATCGCGGACGTGACGGGCAACGCGACGGTCCAGGGCGCGTTCATCGATACGATTCGCTTGCGCAACGTGGCGAAGATCACGCGCTATATCTCGCCTTGGTCCGATCTCACCGCCGCGCAGGTCACCGGCAGGCTGGAAGTCGATTCGGGCGATATCGCTCTGTTCGACGCCGCCGGCCCGGTGAAGATCGTGGCGCACAATAAGGACATCGACGTGGAAAACGTCGCCGGGGCGCTCGAAATCAGCAACGCGCACGGCGACATCAAAGTCGCGTATTCGTCGCAGCCACGCGGCGATCTAAATATAACGAACGATGCGGCTGAAGTGGATCTGGCGCTGCCGGCGCGATCGAACTTTCAGATGTCCGCGCTCTCGCGGTACGGCAGCGTGGACAGTGACTTCGAAGCTCCGGCGCTCAGGCTCGCTAATGAAGGCCAGGACGCACGGTTGAGCGGCGCATTCGGCACAGGCGGTCCAAGGATCACGATCGTCACCAGCTATGCCGCAATTCATGTGCGGAAATCGAGCTAGCCGCCGCGCAACGATATGCCTCCCAGGCTCAGGCCGCGCCGCGGAGCCGCTTGAGCGTGGCAAAGAATTCAGGGAACGATACAGCCGCGCAGTCCGCGTCACGCACCACCGTGTCGCCTTCAGCTCCCAGCGCAGCCACCGCCAACGCCATCGCGATGCGATGATCGCCCTCGGGATCAACCGTCGCGCCGCGCAGTTTCCCTGCCGAACGTCCCTCCACGCGAAGCCCATCCGAAAATTCTTCCACATGCCCGCCGATCTGGCGCAAGCCGGCGGCTAAAGTGGCGATGCGGTCGCTTTCTTTCACGCGCAGTTCGCGCGCGTCGCGAATCTCAATTCCCTGCTCGGTAAACGGGCCAAGCGCCGCCAGCATTGGCAGCTCGTCGATCATCTCCGCCGCTTGCCCACCCGTCACCTTCCCTCCAACCAGCGGCGCGTGTTGCACGGAGATATCGCCCACCAGTTCTCCATCGCGCAGCTGGACCACAGGCAGACGAATCGGCGCGCCAATCGAGATCAGGAAATCGAGCACGCGCGCCCGCGTGGGATTCAGCCCCACGTTGTGCAGCACGAGCGCGGATTCCGGCAAAATCAGCGCGGCGGAAATCAAAAACACGGCGGCTGAGAGATCGCCCGGCACCGTCATCTGACGCGCTACGAGCTTCGGCCTCGGCTCGATGCGAACTTCGCCGCGCCTGGCCTCAACCGTCGCGCCGAATTCCCTTAAGGCAAGCTCGGTGTGATCGCGCGTGCAAATCGATTCGCGCACCGTCGTCGCGCCGTCACCGTAAAGCCCGGCGAGCAGCACAGCCGACTTCACCTGCGCGCTCGGTATCGGCGGTGTGTAGTCGATCGCACGCAACTTGCCGCCGCGAATTTCCAGCGGCGCGCGGTCGCCATCGTCGCCATGAATCTCCGCGCCCATTTGACGCAATGGATCGATCACGCGCCGCATCGGCCGCTTGCGCAGCGAGGCGTCGCCGGTCAGCGTCGAGCGAAACGTTTGTCCCGCCAGCACGCCGGCAAGCATTCGCATGGTCGATCCGGAATTCTCGGCGTCTAGCGCGCGGCGCGGCTCTTTCAAGCCATCGAGGCCGCGGCCCGCGATCCGCACCACTCCATTGGCCGACTCGATTTCTGCGCCCAACCGCCGCAGACATTCGAGCGTGCTGCGACAATCCGCCGCCGAAGCGTAGTTAGAAATTTCGCTGCGGCCTTCCGCCAGCGCCGCAAGAATCGCGTAGCGGTGCGAAATCGACTTGTCGCCCGGCAGCTCCACGACGCCATCGACGGTGCCGCCAGGCGAAATCACCTGCTTGCTCATGCGCCAAATTCTAGCATGCGCGTACGAGCGCCCCGATATCGTTGGGCCGCCCGGCATCTTGTCATCCCGAACCGCGCCGGTGTCAGGAGCGGTGAGGGAGCTACAGTTGTCGTTTTTCGACCGCTGAGTGAAACGACCACAGACGCTGGTATACTTCTCAAGCATTCGGTTGCGTGATCGAATTTCACTGTAAAGAGTACGCCATGGGTCGCTTTAATTTCTTTGCAGCACTGGCAGTGATCGCAATCCTTCCGCTGTTCGCCTTAGCCCAAGACCAGTCCTTATCGACACAAGCCTCGGCGCCCGCCAGCGCTCAAGCGGCAACACCGAAAAGTTGCGCGGCCAGGTCGCTGTTGCTGAATTTTGAAGACGATCGCGACCAGCAGGTCCGCGAAGTGCCCATCTGGCGCCTGGGACATCAGTCGGCATTCTTTTTCTCCGCCGGCATGACCATCGACGCCGACGGCTCGCCGGACGCCTACAATCCCTACAATACCGGCCGCGACGACATCGCCAACGCCGGCGAGCCGGGCCACTGGGATGGAATCATCGTCGACATCGACGGAAATCCTGTAATCCAGGGAGAAGGTGATCCCTTTCCCGGTTTCTATATTTCCTGCACCTCGCTCAGCGATCGCACCAAGTCGCGCGACGACCCGACTCGCTACGTCGACGCATCGACAATTCCCTACGTCGTGCTGCCTGGATGGCTAGCCCGAGAAGCGGGAGCGCGCCTCGGCGATTTTGCGGTGGTGGTGAATCAGCGCAGCCAGCGAATTTCGTATGCGATTTTTGCTGATATCGGCACGCTAGGCGAAGGCTCGGTTGCCCTGGCAGATAATTTGGGCATCTGGTCCAATGCCCGGGCTGGAGGACGCAGCAGGGGCGTGTTTTATTTGGTCTTCCCAGGCACGGGCGACGGGCAGCCCCGCACGGTAGACGAAATCAATCACGAAGCAGCGAAGGCCTTCGCCGATTGGGGTGGTGTGCAACAGCTCCAGCAGGTCACTTCCTGCCCTATGGACCAATCTCCCACCGTGTCACCCGCGGTGGCCACGAGGGCCGACAACCCGCCGCCCCCAATTCCCTGACCCGCTTCACGCTATTACGCCGCCGTACCCGCGCCCCATCTATTTCGTGCAAACACACAACTCGCTGTCATCCCGAGCGAGGCCGCTGTTAGGTCGACGAGGGGATTTGCACTTGCTGTTGTCCGGCCTTCGTAGCCGCCGCCTTGACCGGCCCGTTCACGCCGAGCCGGGCAAGGCGAGCGAGAATCCAAGCTACGGATCAGAACGTCAATTTAGCCGAAAGCTGAAGCTGCCGCGGATTGTGCCCCACATCATTGCCTTGAGCAAAGGCAGTGATATGACCAAACAAAGAGCTGTTTAGAGTGACGTTTGGATCTCCGCGTTCGAAATTATTGAACGCATTGAATGCCTCACCGCGGATGCTCAGGTGAAATCGCTCCGTAAGGCTGAACGTCCGATAAAGAGCGAAGTCTAGGTTCGAGAGTGCAGGACCACGAACATTGTAGACCCCCATGCAGCCAGAATCCGGAACCGAAGCGAAGGGGTTGCAAGCTGCTGCTCCGTAGGCGTGTCCATACTCGCCGCATATAGCCGTCGTCGAACCGCACGGCTCTGCAAACGCAGCCGGATTCAGGTAGTTCGTAATAGATCCTGTCCCGTACGGATCTGCCAACACCTGAGAAGGCCGCTGAGTAGTGGTGTTTCCATCTCCCGCTTGGTCCACGCCGGTGGTAATGAGGAGCGGATCGCCTGTGTAGAACGTGTAAAGCCCCGCCACCGTCCAGCCCCCGCCGAGTTTGCGCACCACGGCGTTGCCGAACCCAGGGGTGGTATAGCTCGTGGACACGTTGAAAATGCTCCGGTGGTCCAACGGGCAGTTACCGCGATCGAGGTTTATGTTATTGGGGAATTGGTAGCCTGTTGCCACAGGAGCCAGGGTGCTCTCGTCGCTGGCAGTGCCGATGCAGTGCGACCATGTATAGTTCCCATTGATCACGAACCCGTTGCTTATACGGTGCTGCACCTGAAGAAGCAGTCCATTGTAGGTTGACGAGCCGTTTGCATTGATCTCGTCCAACTGCGCGAAATACTGCCCCGCTGTTGGATTGACGAAATTGAGGGCGCGGCGACTGTTGAGGTTTGCCGATTGCGTGCACAGACCAGCCCTAGTCAGGCCGTCTGGCACGTTCGTTCCCGGGAAAGTCCCACCCGCCGTGCAATTGCCTGCAACGTACTCTCCGGGATTATCCTGCGTCGTAACCCACAGGTTTACCGTGTCGCTGCCGATGTAATTCGCCGACACCATCCAGTTCGTGCCCAATTGGCGTTGCAGCGACAGATTCCACTCATGCATCGCAGTGGGTGGCAGGTTTGACGATTGGGGTGATTCGTACTGTGAATCAACCGGGAATATTGCCGCGTGGTTTGGAAGCGGGAACGGACTTACACCAGCGGGAGTGACCGCAGTGCCGGGGAAAGTCTGCCATGGCGCGTCAAAGCCGCTTTGGGTGGTCGGACAGTTGCCAAATGTACAGGGCGTAAGGCTAATACTATCGGCAAACGGAGGTGAGAATGTGACCCAAATCAAGTAATCTCCGTCCGCGAAGTCATGAAACAACCCGTAAGAGCCCCGCAGCGACGTCTTGCCGTCTC
>JASHRI010000301.1 GCA_030037435.1 Candidatus Acidiferrales bacterium
GGCGAAGGTGCTCGCATTTTGCACCATGCTCTTGCTCACGACCGTGGAGTGGTTCAGCAAGATTCCACGAGTTTCGTATCGAATTCCGGGACCACCCGTATGGCTGCTACTAGCATTTTTCGCGGCGATGGCTCTATTGGCGGCCGTGAGCCGCGCCGTAGCGATGCGCCGGACCACTCGAGCGGAGCGCCGGCAACTCGCGCCACCAATAAGCCTCGCGGAATGGGCCGCGGTTGCGGCGCTCTTTGGACTGACCGCCCTCGTCGCATCGCATCCCTTCGCTCCAAGTCTCGCGCGAGGCAAGCTTGAAGTGAATGTACTCGATGTGGGGCAGGGCGACTCGATTTTCGCTGCGTTCCCTGATGGCCGGACAATGTTGATCGACGGCGGCGGCCTGTCTGGATCGGAATGGGTCGGCGGATACCGCTCGGGGCCCGACGTCGGAGAGGAAGTCGTCTCGCCGTATCTTTGGTCGCGCGGTATCAAGCGCCTCGACGTGGTGACTCTGACGCACGCGCACCACGACCACATCGACGGGCTACGCAGCGTGTTGGCGAATTTTCGTGTGGGTCAATTGTGGGTCGGGCGCGATGAAGAAACAACGGCATTCGGGGACCTTCTCGCAGAGGCGCGCTCGCGCGGCGTGCAAATCGTGCATCAGAGCGCAGGCGACAATTTCGATTGGGGCGGCGTAAAAGGCGAAGTGCTGTGGCCGCCGGACCCTGGCCCGGAGCTGGAAGCAGCGAATGACGATTCGTTGGTCCTGCGGCTTTCGGACGGCCAACAAAACTTTCTGCTCGCAGGCGACATCGAGCACGGAGTCGAAAAGAAACTACTCGACGACCAAGCGCCGCTCTCGGCTCAATTTTTGAAGGTACCGCACCACGGAAGCAAAACCTCGTCCACCGACGGTTTTCTCGCGGCCGTGGAACCACAGGTTGCTGTGATTTCGGTAGGCGAGGTAAATCCGTTTGGCCATCCGTCGGCGGATGTGGTGGAACGCTACGAAAACGCGGGAATCAAGCTGCTGAGGACGGATCGCGACGGAGCCGTGACGGCAGCAACGGACGGACACAGTTTGTCGGTACACGCATTCGCTGATCGATAGGCACGTCGCGAGATCGTAGGAAAAAGCTGCGAAAATTAGAAGTATTCGACGGAAAATACAGGACTTGCGAACGGCTCTCGGCGCGTACTATTGCGCGGCTCTGAATCGGAGTTCATAATAATTTACGTGTTCAGGCCAGACACGGAAGCCGCGCAAAATCGAGCACTGCTCCCGCCCACCCAGGAACAGATCGACGAAGAAAGTAGACGCATTCGGCGTCTGCGTATTCTAGTTCATCTCACGCTCGACACAATCGCGTCGGGCGATCTATCCGCGGAAGAAGCCGCCGGAATGATCGCGGCCACGCGGCGCGCGGCGCTGGAAATGTTTCCGGGCAAAGAGCGCGCATTCGATCTGATTTACCGGCCGCAGTTCCAGCGGATGATGAACGCGGTTTACCGGCTCCAGTAAAGCCAACGGGCGCGGGACTTTCAGTATCCCCAACGACTGCGAATCCACATTCGTAGCCACAACACTCCCAGCCCTGCCAACGTTCCTATCAGTGCCTTGTATTCACGGTTGCGCTGGTACTGCTCCCACGAGAATTTCTCAGCCGGCGCGGTGGGGGACTGCGAGCGCTCGACACTAGCAGCGGTGGCGAATCCAGGAAAAAAGAGCGGCACGCGCGCGGCGTATTCGCGATAAGCCGCCCCAAATCGCTCACGAAGGTCGGCCTCTTCGTTTCGCATCACGGCGTAGTAAAAGATTCCGAAATAAGCGGCGACCAGCAAGCCTCCCCACCACGAACGTCCGCCGATGGCGAATCCCAGAGCCAACAACGAACTGCCGAGATACAAGGGATTCCGCGTGTGGGCGTAAGGACCGCTCACTGCGAGTTGCCGGTCCTTCCTCAAATGGCCCGACGATGAACCGCGAATCAGCAAGCCAACCGCCGCGATGATCCCGGCGATCGCAATCGAGCGAGCAGTGGGCCGAGCGAGTACCCAGTAAATCGCCGCTATCGGATAGCCGACGCGAACGCGCCAGCGCATCCAGAACTTTCTCGGTCGGCTCATTCACGCGGCTCCACGAGCCGCTGGACGGCTTGAAATACCTGGTCGACAGTGATCGAAAGCATGGAGCGGGAAATTGAATCACCGCGGCGATACGTCGTCTCCGAAAATTGTGGATTGCGCACGATCACCGCGTGACCCTTGCCAGCATCATACGGACCGTTACGCGCAGGGTCCGTCGGGCCGAAAAGCCCGACCACCGGCACTCCCAACGCCGAAGCTAAATGCAGCGGTCCGGTATCGGCGGCGACCAAGAAACTTGCACGACGTAGCAGCGCCATCAAAGGCCCGAGCCCGAATGGAATCGCAATGGGCGCGGGGTGTCCCGCCGCATCCACCACTTGCCGCGCCAATTCTTCCTCGCCTGGACCGAAAGCGACCACTCCGCTCCAGCCACAATGTTGCGCGAGTTTGCGATGCAGCTCGCCGTACCGCTCGGCGGGCCAGCATTTCGAATGCCAGCCTCCGCCGGGATTTAGCACGAAAAATTTACTCAAAGCTCGCGTCGAAAGCTCGTCGGCAACCTGCGCATCGTCGTCGGGATGAACGGTGATCGGAAACCTCGGCCGCGACCGCCGCGCGCCGGCAAATTCAACGAGGGTAAGATTGTGGTCCACTTTGTGGGCGCCGCGCGGATTCAAACAATCGGTATAGAAAAGCGATGCAAGACCTTCGCGCGCATAGCTGCTTTGAAATCCCACGCGCCTCGCGGCTCCCGACGAGAATGCCAGCAGGGCGGACTTGTACAGCGCCTGAAAATCGATCGCGTACGAATAGCGAGCGCTGCGCAGCTCCCGAATCGCACGCATCAACCCGCCCGCACTCTTGCGATCGAGCGAAATGCTATTGGTGAGGTCGGAATTTCCTGCGAGCAGTCTCGCCCATCGTCGGTCGATCAGCCAATCGATGCGCGAGCCCGGAAACGTATCGCGAAGCGCGGCCGCAGCCGGAAGCGCGTGGATCACGTCGCCCATCGAACCGAGCCGCACCAGCAGGAAATTGTGCTCAGGCATCGCTCGCCCGGCGCAGACGAGCCAGCAGGTCGCGCGTGGAGTGCTGTTTAGGATCGCCGACGATCGCTACGCGAATACCCAGTAATTCGGCCAGCTCACGCTCTGGAACGGAGTCCACGGTGTAGTCGGTGCCCTTTGCGTGCACGTCAGGCTGCAATTCGCGCAGCAGCGGCTTCACGTCGGGCTCGTCGAAAATCACCACGTAATCGACGGCCCCGATTGCCGCGACGAGAGCCGCACGGGCACGCTCGGTGAGAATCGGACGGCCCTCCCCTTTCAACCGCCTCGTGCTGGCATCCGAGTTCACGCCCACGACCAGCAGGTCGCCCTCCGCGCGCGCCGCTTGCAAATAGCGAACGTGGCCGACGTGCAGGAGATCGAACACGCCATTAGCGAAGACAATCTTGCGTCCGGCGCGCCGATGCTCCTGAAGCACGCCGTGCAAACCTTCGCGAGAGAGGATTTTTGCGCGCGTGTCCATGCGCGTTTCTGTGCACTCGATGGGCAAGATTCTAGCGCTGCGCGGTTGCCGCATGGCGCAGCGCGGCTTCGATCTCCGCTCGCGTCACAGTCGCCGTGCGCCGCTTCATCACCACGATCCCGCCCGCATAATTGGCCAAGTGCGCAGCTTCCAGATTCGACGCACCCGCTGCGAGGGCGAGAGTGAACACGGCAATTACGGTATCGCCCGCCCCCGTCACGTCAAGGGCTGCATCCGAGCCGTGAATCGGAACGTGGCGTACCGCATGTGCTTCACCTCGGCCCTGTGCATCCTTTTCGAAAACTGCCATGCCATCCTTGCCGCGTGTCACCACCAGGCAAGAAAGTCCAAGATCGCTCAGGGCGCGGCCTCCCAATTCCTCCAGTTTGCCCAGGTCCGCTCCGATGCGTTGGTGATAGGCGGCCTCGAGTTCGGGTTCATTCGGAGTAGCCGCGGTGATGCCGGCGTCCGCGTATTCGAGCAGCCTATAGCGCGAATCCAGCGTGACGGGACATTTCGCATGGAGTTTGCGCACCAGAGTCGGATCGGCAGCACCCTGTCCATAGTCAGAAACGAGCACGGCAGCGGCGCGGCTCGCGGCCAGGCGGGCCTTGCGCGCCACGGCTTCGTGCGTTGCTGGCGGAAGCTGTCCAGTGGGCTCGCGATCCAAGCGCAGCACCTGCTGCTCAGTCGTA
>JASHRI010000302.1 GCA_030037435.1 Candidatus Acidiferrales bacterium
CGAACGTGCCGCGCGAAGACATCGGCGAGGGCGTTGTGCTGCGCGTGGGGCCGAATGCATCGACGGTGCTGATTACTTTCAGCCTGCGTGAGCTTTACGCGGGCGACTATGTAGAACTGGAATAGCCGGGCGTCGTTCCGGAGGTTATCCGGGCCGCGCCGGATTCAAATTCCGATTCACAAAATATCTCGGCGGTAAACGCCTGGATCTTCGTTTCCTCATCCTTCCACGCATCTCTATCCAGACCCGCTTTCATGCAGGTCTCTTCCAGGAATCTCAGCGCGCTCAGATGAAGTTCAGGCGCCACTTGCGGCAGGAGCACGCCGCGCTGCCATCCGCGACTCACAACCAATCCATGCTTGCCCACTTCAACGCACTCCGGTGTGATGCCTACCAAAGGCGATAGGACGGAGATTTCGATTTCGATGCCTGCCACTTCATGCGGATGGACTGGCGCGAATCGCGCATCTTCCAAAGCAGCTGCCCTGGCGCAGCGGGCCACGACCTGGACCAGCGGCTGATCAGAAACAATTTGACCAATGCAACCCCGAAGCCGGTTGCTAAGCTGGAGCGTCACGAAGGCGCCAGCGAGCTGATTTAATTCGGGTTCTTGTGGTAGATCGTCCAACGATTCCCGGCCTTCCGCCGCAGCAATCAAGGCACGCCGGGCTACATTCAAAAGCAGCTTTTTCTTTTCACTACCGAGTGAGGACATCCTGAGGCTTTTCTTTGGGCTCGACGATCATCAGCTCTTCGCGACGCCGCTGTTGCACGCGAATGTTGATCTGGCCCCAGAACATGCCGAAGTAATGAATTGCGGAAGCCACCGCGCTTAGCACGACAAGCCATAACAGCGCGGTACCCAGCGGCACCAAGGCTGGATGCTTGGCGGTAAGAATCACCGCGCAGCCGGCAATGACCTGCAAGATCATTTTGGTTTTGCCCAGCGCGGACGCTGGAATCACAAGCCCCTCGACCGATGCGATTTCCCGCAAGCCGACGACCACGAATTCCCGTCCGATGATCACCACCGCCATCCACGCCGGCATCAGGTGCATCCACACCAGCGAAATGAAGGCAGCGGAAATCAGCAGCTTATCGGCAATCGGATCAAGCAAAATTCCAAGAGTTGTGATTTCGCGCCGCTTGCGAGCGATGTACCCATCCATCACATCCGTGGCGGCCGCCATCAGCAAAATCAGGACACCCCAAACCTCAAAGTGAATCGGCAGGCCCCAAAAGTTCCAATTCGGCTGACGGGTGAGCAGCACAACGACGAGGAGCGGAACGAAGAAAATCCGCAACACCGTCAAGCTATTCGGCAGGTTCATCTGGCTCTCGGAGTGAGGCTCGGCCAGGCTTCCAGACACTCGGCACTGGCGTAATCGACTATAGTCTGGTGGCTAGGTGGAGTCAACCGCGCCATCCAGACGGGTAACACCCCAGAAATGGCCAATTGCGCAAGGCCTGCATCTGCAAAGGATTCGGCGAGCAGGGTCGAAAAAGTGCTGCAAATCTGTGCAAATCTCAGAATGCCTGAATTGAGGAGTGGCGAGTGCGGCCGAGGTAAGAAGAACCACGAGATCGCCCATAAGACGCTGCTAACGCTAGACTTACGTGCGACGAGCCCCCGTATGCGGGATCGAAAATGGATTCGCTTATTTCGAGTCCACCAATTGCATGGGCGCTGTTTTCCACAGCAATTTCCACAACAATTGCGGTCATTCTCTCTCTTGGGTGAGTGGAAAGAGGCGACAACTGAAGCCCCTAGGATGCCAAAAAGTTACCTAGAATCCATATGCTTGTAATACAACGCGGCCAGAGGACCGCCAGCGCAGTTCGAGGGCCCGCTTCATTTACTTCAAGACGAACTCCTGCAGTCGCCGAGCGGCGGATTGCGGCAATTCCGCCTCAAGAAGTAAGTGACCGTCGATTACCTCCGAACGAAGCACGCGCCCGCGTGCTTGAACCAATGAAAAATCGCGGCCGTCGGCAACAGGGATGCGCAATTGCAATCGCACGAGCGGATCGAAGGACATTCCTGCATCGATCTGCGCTAACAGTTCACTGAGTCCCGCACCGGTGAGCGCCGAGGTGAGCACGTTGTCGCGACTGTGGCCGTTGGAGCTTCGCAGAGCCGCGATTTCTTCGTCGCGCAAACGGTCGATTTTATTGAGGACGTGCAGACGTGGCCGGCCTTCGACGCCCAGACTTCGGAGGACATTGGATACTTCGGCGTCTTGTTCCGCGTGATGCGGACTCGAGATGTCAGTCACATGCAGAATCAGCACGGCTTCTTGCACTTCTTCCAATGTCGCTCGGAATGCCGCAATTAGATCCGGCGGAAGATCACGCACGAATCCGACGGTGTCGGACAAGAGAACGCGGCGTCGCGACGGCAAACGCACAGCGCGGATCGTGGGATCCAGAGTCGCGAACATTTTCGAAGAGGTGAGAACGCCGGCGTGTGTAAGCGCATTGAATAAAGCTGATTTCCCCGCGTTTGTATAACCCACCAGCGCGACCATACCGAGCGGCACTGCCTGTCGGGCCCGGCGCCGGGTAGTGCGCTGTCGACGAACCATTTCAATTGCACTCTGGATCTTGCGAACGCGATCGCGGATTCGCCGCCGGTCTGTTTCGAGCTTTTGTTCGCCCGGTCCACGCGTCCCAATGCCGCCGCCGAGACGAGATAATTCTTCGCCGCGGCCTGCCAGCCGCGGAAGCAAATAATTCAGTTGCGCGAGTTCGACCTGAAGCTGACCTTCGCGCGTGCGCGCGTGCGTGGCGAAAATGTCGAGGATCAACTGCGTGCGATCGATGACCCGGCACCCGATCTCTTTTTCCATATTGCGAAGCTGAACCGGCGTCAAATCGTGATCGACAATTACCAGCGGCACGTGCCGCGATTCCGCAGCGCTTCGAATTTCCTTGAGTTTGCCGCGGCCGACCAGAGTGGCGGGATCAAGCGCTTCGCGGACCTGTAGCAGGCTCCCCACGATGTCCGCGCCGGCGCTTTCCGCCAACTCGTGCATTTCTTCCAGTGAATCGCGATCCGTCTGCGCGGATTCGGTTGCTTCCTTGCGCGGGGAGCGTTTCATGGCGACGCCAACGAGCAGAACTCGTTCTCTGCGATTCACTGATTGTGGAGATTTCATTCGTCTGTGTGGCGGCGGAGCGGCCGGCGTCTTGGAGGAATCGATTTCATCCAGCCCCATTATACGCGCTCGCCGCCCGAGGCGCTTTTCGACGGACGCCTTGCCAAGCGACAGTCCCCGTTGCTTGAACTGACACGATGTCGTAGGCTGTAGCGGGTTTTTTTTGGGGCTATCACCTAACAGTGCCGTTGTGCGCCCGGCCATGGTGCCGTTAAAGCGAGATGCGGCAAAGATCGGTCCGAGGCGCTAACAACCACTGGCTACGCATACTGGGTCGTCATCCGCCTGCTTGAGAAACGCGAGGTGGCGCAAAATGTCCGTGCTCGACCAACCTGTGGTCTCGCGTCTATGCAGCACCCCAGAGAATAAGACGGCTGGCGCGGGCTCGGGCCTTTTCATGCCGACCGTTTTGCGGGAATTCGCCCGGTGCTTTACGGAACTGCCGCGTTGAGTTCCTCTCCCCAGAACGAGCCGCTAAAGAAACGTTCGCCCATTCTACGCATTATCGGTTATGGGCTAGCCGCCATCTGCTTAGTGTGGGTTCTCCGCGATTTCCACGTCGTTCGCGCCCTCCATGACATGGCCAATGCCAATTGGAAATGGGTGCTGGTCGGTATGGCCTTTGACATTCTTAGCTATGGCATCCAAGCGTTGCGCTGGAAGTTTCTGCTTACCCCGTTTGGCAAAGTTAGACTGAGCCGGTCGATTCGGGCGGTCTATGCCGGCCTATTCGCTAATCTTGTCCTGCCTCTGCGGCCGGGCGAGATTTTGCGCTGTTATTTGCTGTCGAATTCCGAGGACATCACGGTTGGGCGCGTGCTGGGTTCCGTGGGCGTGGAGCGGTTCGTGGACCTTGTGATTGCTACGGCGGCGCTGGCCGTGGTCTCGCTGGTAGTAGAACTGCCGCGCCGATTCAACCGCATCGCCGATACAGTCGGCGTCGTCATGTTGTTCGTACTCACCTTCGTGGTGTGCCTGGTGTTTTATCTTGAGATCAAGTTCGGTGAGAATATCGAGCCGGCCGAGAGCCAGCGCCGTCTGCCTGGTCGATTGATGGCCGCGCTGGCGGCACTGCACGCTATGGGTACGGCGCCGAGCTTCTATCCGGCCGTACTCACGTCCCTACTGATGCCGTTCTGCCAAGTGCTGGCTCTCTGGGCAATGATGAAGTCCTACGGCCTGCATCTATCGTTCCTCGCGGCTGTCGTCGTCTTGCTGGTGATCAATCTTGGCGTATCCCTTCCGAATGCTCCAGCGAACGTGGGTTCGTATCAGTTCTTCTGCGTGCTCGGACTAAGCGTATTTCAGGTGGAAAGGAACACGGCTACGGGATTTTCCATTTTTGCGTTTATCGCGCTCACGTTTCCTTTCCTCTTTCTGGGATTTGCGGCTCTGTTGCGCAGCGGCTTGTCGCTCCGATCGATGCGGGAAAAAGTCCGCGTCCTGCCGCGTCATCCGGCCCGCCCTGCCACGCAAGATTGATCCGTGTGTTGCTGCGATCCAGACGCAGACATCTTCGGCACATCGCTTTCAATTCGCTGTCGGGTCTGTCTGCCGTCCGTTATATATTGGAGATTCGGCGCGCCGGACAGCATTGTGATACTCGCCCGTGACGGGTACACCGGCGGCCGCCTTAAGGTTTCCGCTGAAGGGCAGGGACACCCGGATTCCGATGGCACCCGACATCAGCAAAAATCTAGAGCGAGCTCGGCGAAGCCTTGAAAAAAACAAGCTTCGCGAAGCGGTCGCCGCCTATCAGGCCGTTCTTGATGAATCGCCCTCTCACCAAGAATCGCTGCAGGCTCTGGGAGACATCTACACTCGGCTAAACGAGCCGGCGCTTGCGGCCCAATATTACGGGTCGCAATTCGATCGGCTGCTCGACGCTGGCGACGGCATCAAGGCGGCAGCGATCTTTTCACGCTTTCTCCGCCCGCACCCGCAGCCGCCGGATCGGCTGATGCGTTATGGCGGCCTGCTGCAAAAGCAGAACCGCATTTCTGAAGCAATCGAGCAGTTTGGCGCCTCAGCCGACCTGTTCCTTCAACAGCAACGCGAGATCGAAGCTCTCGCTTGCTACGAGAGCCTTGCCCTGCTCGACCCTGAGAATCCGGCGCGGCACGCCGCGCTTGGCGAACTCGCGGAACGCCTGCGGCACTCCGACCTAGCCGCCCGAAGCTACCTGCGCGCGGGCCAACTGACCCAAGCATCCGGAGGACTTGACGAAGCCATCGACTTTTTCGGACGCGCTCACCAGCTTTTGCCTTCGGATCGCACCGGCGCACTCCTTTTCGCCGAAGCCAAACTTCGCAAGGGAGACGCCGAAGCAGCCGTCGCGCTGCTGGAGCCCTTTGCACCCAGTGACAAGGACACATCCTTCCTGGCGTTATTTGGCGAAAGCCTGCTGCGAACGTCGCAGCTCGATCGCGCACGCGAAGTCTTCGAAGCCTACTACCGCCAGAAGCCGGAAAGCTTCGGAAAGATTTTCGAGTTGATTGGCGCCTACGTTCGCGCTGGAGAAGGCGACAAAGGCGCCTCCCTGTTGCGACAAATGAAGGATGTTATGCGCGGCTCGCGCAAGGAAATCGAGCTCTCGGCGCAAATGGATCGTCTTGCTACTTCGTTCCCCGATTCCTTGCCGCTCGCCGAAGCCATTGCGCGCATCTATGAAGAACTCAATCGCGAAACGAAGTATTTCGACGCGTTGGTGCGTCTGTTCGATCTGTATCTCGTGGCCGGCCGCTTGAAGGAAGCTTGCGAGGCCCTTGACCGCCTGGTGGACATCGACCCGTATGACTACCGCAATCAACAGCGTATCGCTCAACTCGACGGCAAAGTCGACCCTGCCTTCCTGCAAAGCGTTCTTTCGCGTGCTGCAAAAGCAGCCACTGTTTCCACTCGCTCTGAGGGTTTTGCGGGCGCCGGTTCGGACGCCGCATCCACGAGCGTGTCGGCCTCCGAAGAAGCTCGCGCTCAGCATGCGCTCGAAGACCTCATCGTGCAGGTCGAAATCTTTCTGCAATACTCACTCCAGAGCAAAGCCGTTGAAAGGCTCACACGCATTTCCGAGCTTTTCCCCGGCGAAGAGGAAAGAAACGAGCGCCTTCGCGCCCTCTACGAGCGCGCCAATTGGTGGCCCACGGGCGCACCGCCGAAACCCTCGCCTAAACCGGTTGTGGCTGTGCCTCCGCCACCGCCTCCGCCTTCCGTTGTCGAGGCGCCGCCCGTCGCCGCACCCAGCCCCGCGGAGACACACCGAGACCTCGCTGCCATCGCCGAAATCAACCGGTTGATGTATCGCCAAGCAACGCCGCGCGAGGTGCTGGCCGCCGCTGCAGCGGAAGTCGGCAAGCATCTGGCCGTGGCTCGCTGTCTCGTCGCTTTCGGCGCGCCCGGCGAATCAGCTCAGTTGAGCGCCGAATATTCCGCTCCCGGAGTCCAAGCCGCCAGCGCGCCGCGCATTTCGGCCATCGTGGATGCGCTCTCGAAATCGCAGCCCGACGAGCTGGGCGCCGTCGAATTGCATGCCGCGGGCGCTCCCCGCTTGCGGGAACTCGGCCTCGAATGCGTGCTCGGTGTGCCCCTAACGGATAAAGAAACGCAGCAGCCCGCCGGCGCTTTGCTGGTCGGCAGTGCAGCCCCGCGAAAGTGGAAGCCCAACGAGAGCTTCTTCCTGCAAGCCGTCGGCGATCAGCTTGTGGTGTCCGTCAACCACACCCGTTTGCGCTCGCTGGTTCGTTCGCTCGCCGTCACCGACGAGCGCACTGGGCTGCTTAGCCGTGGAGCATACATCGATTGCCTGCTTGCCGAATCGAATCGCGCGCGATCGCAGGGAACGCCGCTTTCGCTCATTGTTCTTCAGCTTGATCACGGCAGCGAGCTTATGCGCCAGCATGGTGACGCCGCCGTTGATCAATATGTCGAGCAGCTCGCTCGCGCGCTCTCCTCCACAATTCGCCAGACCGATATCGCGGTGAAATATACGGCGTGGTCGCTCGTCTTCGTCCTGCCGGACACGTCGCTCGAAAATGCCCGAGCGCTTTCCGAAAAGCTTCGCCAGGTTGCCGAGACCGTTCAGCCGCAATGGGGCGCCCAGAAACTGACCGTCAGCGCCGTCGTAGCCGAGACGTCTTCACGGCCGGGCGACGAGGTCGAGGATCGCGTGACCGAATGGATCAATCGCGCCGAAGAGGGCTTGGATGACGCCCGCCAGCGCGGCGGCAATGTGCTGGTACCGCTTGCAACCCCCTGACAACATGCGAAAATGGCACCCACGCGGCTCCTGCCGGGGTGGGAACTAGGCGGCGCAATTCAGCGCAAGGCACGTCTGCTAGTGCGAGCTATAGAGCTTCGATCGAGGGAAACGGATGGCGGGGCACGGAACAAGCGCGATTCGGGGTGAATGGGACGCGAAGGACCTGAAGTTCGGTGTTGTGGTCAGTCAGTTTAACAGCTTCATCACGGACCGTCTGCTGGCTGGCGCCTTAGCCGCCCTTGAACGCTCCGGCGCCGGCCACGACCAGATCGAGATCGTTCGGGTGCCCGGATCGTTTGAAATTCCGCTCGCGGCCAAGAAGCTCGCCGCCACGGGGCGAGTCGATTCTATCATCTGCATCGGCTGCATTCTCCGCGGAGAAACTTCGCACTACGATTACGTCGCTTCCGAAACCTCGCGCGGCATTCAACTGGCCCAGATGGACACCGGCGTCCCGATGGCCTTTTGCGTCCTCACCTGCGACACGCTTGAACAAGCGATCGATCGCGCCGGCTTGAAAGGCGGCAACAAGGGTAACGAAGCGGCGCTCGGAGCTATCGCGATGGCCCGCCTGTCGCGAAAACTATCGAAGACCTCCGCCAGCCCGCGCCGCGCGACCCGGCGATAGCATGACCCTCCGCCGGAAATCGCGCGAATTTGCACTTCAAATGCTCTTCGAGTGGGATATGACGCACCAGGAACCGTCGCGGGTGGAAAAGCTTTTCTGGAAATCCGCGCGCGCCGCCGACGACACTCGCCGCTTTGCGAATCAGCTCTTCGAGGGAGCTGTACAGCACGCCGCCCTAGCGGATGAAACTGTAGGAAAACTCTCAGAAAACTGGCGACTCGACCGCCTGCCCACTGTGGACCGCAGCATTTTGCGTCTAGCACTCTACGAGCTTCGATCCGCTACGGCGCCTCCAAAAGTGATCATCGACGAAGCACTTGAACTCGCCAAGAAGTTTTCGTCCGCCGACGCTCCGGCATTCCTCAACGGAATCCTCGACGCGGCCTATAAACGCCCTGACGCATAGCCGTCCCGCTTAGCGTTTGGCGCTCCCGGGCCGCGCGCCGCGAATCCTGCCTTCAGAACTTACGAACCATCTCGGTCACTTCGGTCAGCACTCGCTGCGTGGTATCGCGATGCGTGGTTTCCGCGTAGACGCGCAGCATCGGTTCCGTTCCCGATGCGCGGAGCATTACCCAGCCGATTTCGCCCAGATATACTTTCATTCCGTCGAGATCCTCGCGCCGGACGATCGGCCACTCCAGCAGTCGATTGAATTTCGCGTCCGCAAAGTGTCGAATAGCTTTTTCTTTCTGCCCGTCGCGAACTGTCAAATCGATACGGCCGTAATGGTGTTCGCCAAATTCACGGTGCAACATCGCTACCAACTCGCCCAGCCGCTTGCCGTGCCATGCCATCACTTCGGCCAGAAGCAGCGCGCTCACCGTCGCGTCGCGCTCAGGTAAATAGAGCTTGGTTCCGATTCCGCCGCTTTCCTCGCCTCCCAGCAGGATGTCGCTTTCGAGCATCCGGTCGCAAATATGTTTGAAGCCGATCGGCATCTCCCACACCCTGCGATTGAAGCTCTGGGCGATCTTGTCGATCAACTTTGTGGTTGAAAAAGTCTTAGCCACGTCGCCGGTCAGTTTTCGCGTTCCGGCCAGGTGCCAGAGCAGGATCGCGAAGATCTGATGGGGCGTTACGAACGTTCCGTCGCGGTCCACGGCTCCGATGCGGTCGGCATCGCCGTCAAACGCTAAGCCCGCGTCGTAATTCCCTTCGCGCATTGCTCGTTGGAGCGCTTCCACGTGAGGTTCGATCGGCTCAGGGTTCACGCCGCCAAATAGCGGGTCGCGCGTGCCGCGGATTTCGTCCGCTTCGATTCCGTGGCGCCGAAAAAGCTCGCGCAACAGACCGCGGCCCGCGCCATGCATCGGGTCGATCGCGAAACGGAACTTCGCGTTGCGCAGCCGGTCCCAGTCGATCAAGCCGCTCAGCGTTTCAAGATATGGCGTGCACACATCGAGCGAATGAATCAGGTCCGTACGAACCGGCAGATCCGGCACGCCGTCACGCAGCACCGTCGCGAGTTCCCTTTCCACCTGCGCAATGATCACCGGCGAAGCCGAACTTCCGTAAGCTGCCTTTAGCTTGACGCCATTCCACTGATAGGGATTGTGGCTCGCACTGATCTGGATGCCTGCGGCCGCACCGCGCTGCCGAACCAGCAGCGAAACCGCCGGAGTGGGGCAAGCGTCGACTGCGAGCCACACCGGCGTACCAGTGGCGGAAACACTCTCGGCGGCAACGCGCGCAAATCTCTCCGACGCAAAGCGCGTGTCGTAACCCACCACGATGCCCCGCTCAGGCTGCTCCGCCCGCACCACATATCTCGCAATCGCATGCGATACTTTGCGCACATTTTCGTGCGTGAAATCCTCGGCGATCACGCCGCGCCAACCGTCTGTTCCGAATTTAATTTGCGTCGCCATGGCACCCTATAGCAGTTCCGACCGCCGATGCGCTTCGAGCCATTTCACGATTTTGCCCACGTCCTGCGCGCGTTCACGCGCACAGATCAGCAGCGCATCTTTCGTCTCGACGACGACCAAGTCGTGCACGCCGATCGCCGCCGCGAATTTGCCAAGACTCCAAATGTAATTGCCGTCTGCATCGAGCACAAAGGAGGTCCCGACATTCGCTCCCGGTTTCGTCGCTAGATATTCATAAACCGCGGCCCACGAGCCGATGTCACTCCATCCGATCTTGGCGGGAATCACCACTACGCGCGGCTTCCCTTCGACGCGCGTGGCCGGCTCCATCACGGCATAGTCCACTGAAATATTTTCAAGCCGCGGATAAATCCGGTGCAGAGCCCGGTCGTAGCGGCGCGTGCCAATCGTGGCTTCTAATTCCCACAAAGCGGCGCGCGTAGCCGGAAGAAAGTGTTCGAGATTTTCAAGGAACGTCGACGCGCGCCAGAAGAACATGCCCGCATTCCAAAGATATTTCCCCGAAGTCACATATTTTCGCGCCTGCGCCAGCGCCGGCTTTTCCGTAAAGCGCCGCACGGCAAACGATTCCGCGCCGCGGGGTTTGGCCGCGGCATCGCCAAGTTCGATATAGCCGTAACCGGTTTCAGGCCGCGTGGGAGGAATGCCCAGGACGACCAGATTGTCGTCGCCATGCGCCAAATCGAGGGCGGCCCGCACCAGTAAGCGATAGCGAGCTGCATTCGCCACGTAGCTATCCGAAGGGAGCACCGCCATCAATGCGTCGCCATGCGCGTGCACCAAATGGATCGCGGCCAGCCCGATCGCCGCGGCGGTATTTCGTCCCACCGGCTCGACCAGCACATGCGACGCGGGCACGTCGCGCAGTTCTCGCCGCACGGAAGCGGCCTGTTCGTTGTTCGTCACCGCCCATATATTTCGCGGCGAAAAGAGAGGCTGCAGCCGTTCGACGGTCTCGCGCAGCATCGTAGTGCGCCCGGTAATGTTGAGCAGTTGCTTCGGAGTGCGCATGCGGCTGCGAGGCCAGAATCGCGTACCTCGGCCGCCTGCCAACAGCACCGCGCATGCCGGCAACGCATGGAGGTGCGTCCCGTGCTTCACGCGTGCACCAGCCGCGACCGTTCCGCCTCGCCCACTCCCTCAGCCGTAAGTTCTCTCGCAAGATCGTCCATGCTCGCGGGAACATATGTTCGGAGCAGCGAAGTGGGCGATTGTGCCTCAAGTCGGTATTCTCCCAAAGCGGCCGGGACCAGCCATACCTGTGCAGGTTGATAACCCACGAAGCCCTCGGAAAAATGAAACGTGCCACTGCCCTCGATTACAATCAGCAATTCGAAGTGTTCGCCCGACGTGGCTACGGAAATCCTGCCGCCGAATTCCCACTTCTCGGTCGAGAAATAGCGGCACGCCGCAAGAAATGTCTTGGCAATGCCTCCGCGCCTCACCTTCACGGGTTCGACTTTCCCGCCAATCTGGGGACCGAATCGCAGCACCGCCAGAGCCTTTTCCACATGCAGCTCGCGAGCTCGTCCTTGCGCATCGCGCCGATTGTAATCGTAAACACGGTAGGTCAGATCGGAGTGCTGTTGAATCTCGCACAGCATCAGGCCAGCCCCGATGGTGTGTGCCGTGCCCGCGGGGACGAACACGGCGTCGCCCGGGCGCAGCGGGACACGTTCGAGCGAATTTTCCGCGCTGCCTTCAGCGATCGCGTGCTCGAACGATTCGCGCGTGACTTCGCGCTTTAGGCCAACCATCACTTCAGCGCCGGGGCGCGCGCTCATCGCATACCACATTTCCGTCTTGCCGCATCCGCCGGCCGCCCGTTCATGCGCTGTGGCGTATTCGTCGCCCGGGTGAACCTGCACAGACAGTTTTTCTTCCGTGAAAATGAATTTAACGAGCAAAGGAAATTTCGGCCCGTGCGGCACGCGCGTGCCAGTCCATTCGACCGGCATCGCGGGCCAGGCTTCGGAAAGCGTTCGGCCGTCGAACGCGCCGCTCACGAACCGTGATTCGCCGCCGGTCATCCATGCCTCGCCGATAGGCTCGGCGAGATTGGCCATTTCCGGGAAAAGAGGCGAGAGCGTGCGTGAGCCCCAAGGACGCGGGCTAAAGGTTGGCGCGAGTCGCGCGGGTGAGAGAATGGCGCCGCTTCTATTCACGCCAGATCACTTTGTGCGAGAAAAAAAGCGGCCCATGCGCCGCAAACCCTCGTCGATGCGGTCCAAAGAAGTCGCGTAGGAAAGTCGTAGAAAGCCTGGCGCGCCAAAAGCCTCGCCCGGAACTACGGCCACCTGCTCTCGTTCCAGAAGCTGCTTTGCGGCGATCGTGTCCGTCGGCATTTCCGGGCCGAAATGCGCCGAAATATTCGGGAACACGTAGAAAGCGCCAGCTGGCGCGTTACAGGTGACTCCCGGAATCGCGCGCAAACCGGCCACAATCCGTTCGCGGCGACGAGCGTATTCCGCCAGCATCGTCGGAACGGAATCCATCGGCCCGCGCATCGCTTCGAGCGCCGCATATTGGGCAATCGAAGTGGGATTCGACGTCGACTGACTTTGCAGTTTGGTCATCGCGGCCACCAGCGGCTGAGGAGCCAGCGTGTAGCCGATGCGCCATCCAGTCATCGCAAAAGTTTTCGAAAGTGATCCGATAATTATCAGCCCCGGCTTCGAATTCGCAATGCTGCCGATCGAATAAGGCTTGGAATCACCGTAGATGAAATGCGAGTAGCATTCGTCAGACATGAGCCACACGCCGTTGCGTTGGCAAACGGCGAGAATCTTCTCGAATTCGGCCGCGGGAATCACCGCACCCGAGGGATTGCTAGGCGAGTTCGCGATCACCAGCCGCGTCCGTGGTGTGATGATCCGCTCGAGTTCCGCGGCGCGCGGCACGAAGTTCTCTACTGCTCGAGTCTCCAGAATCACCGACTTGCCGCCCGCATATTTCACGATGTCCGGATAACTCACCCAGTAAGGAGCGGGGATCACCACTTCGTCGCCTGCGTTGATCAGCGAGCAAACTGCGTTGAAAATGGCGTGTTTCCCACCCACGGAAACGATGCATTCGGCAGACTGGTACGACGTACTCAGCTCGCGGGCGTGCCAATCGCAAATTGCCTGGCGCAGGCCGGCGATCCCTGGTACCGGCGTGTACTTGGTGCGGCCTTCTTCCAGCGCCTTGATCGCGGCCCGTTTGATGTGCTCCGGCGTCGGAAAATCGGGTTCCCCGGGGCCGAAGTCGGCGACATCCGCGCCCTTGGACTTGAGTTGCTCCGCCGCCTGCAGCACGACCATCGTCGGTGAAGCACTAATTCGGTTCACACGGTCCGCCAGCCGAAATTCCTCTGTCTTCAATCCTGTAGCCGGTTCCATTTGCGATCCCTATAAAAGATTTAGGACTCTGCCCGACTGGGGCTAAATTGATTGTAATGGCGTGGAGCGAGGGGTCAACAGCGAAAAAATTTTGCCCATCTACCAATTTGGCTGCGTTGTCGGGCGCAGCTCACACCAGAATTCAAACCGGGCCTTAGCCGACCTTCGTTCGCAGGCGCTCTTCGACAATCGCAGGCACGAGACCCTTGGGCAAGGCTCCAAATTGAGCAAGCTCCTTCACCAGCCGGGAACTCAGATAGCTATATGCCTCGCCGGGCAGCATGAAGACGGTTTCGATCTGCGGCTCAATTTTGCGGTTCATCATGGCCATTTGCAATTCGTACTCATAGTCGGAAACCGCCCGGATGCCGCGCAGGATCACCCTCGCGCCCCGCGCGCGTGCATAATCCATCAGCAGTCCTTCGAACACGTCGACCTCGACATTTTTCCAATCGAATGTGACAGCCTCTAACATCTCCACTCGTTCCTGGACGGGAAAGAGGGGACTCTTGTCATAATTTCGCGCCACGGCTACCACGAGTCGGTCAAAAATCACGGCGGCTCGCGCGATCAGGTCCAGATGGCCGTTGGTGACCGGATCAAACGAGCCAGGATAAATAGCTGTCACCGACTTGGAGTTTTCGGGAGCCATGCGTGACGCGATTCTAACTCAGATTCGAGAGGCTCTCGGCAATTTCTCCTCCCGTGAATCGCCATCAGTAACGGGTGTTGTTCCGAAACGACACGCATCACAGTTCGAATCGCCGGGAAATCGACCAGAGTCCCAGGTCGAATTCCCCGGCCATCCTTCAAAAGAAGTGCTGCGGCTACGATCGGAGCTTCCTAACGCGCCGCGGCAGCCGCTTCCTTTTCAATAGGCGCGCCGACCAGATTGCCCCACTCGGTCCAGGAGCCGTCGTAGTTTTTCACGTTGCGGTAGCCCAGTAAATATTTCAGGACGAACCAAGTATGCGAGCTCCGCTCGCCGATCCTGCAATAGGCGATCACTTCGCCGCTACCCGTCACACCCTTTCCTTCGTAGAGCTGCTTCAGTGCATCCGCCGACTTGAACGTCCCGTCCTCATTGGCCGCTTGGCCCCAGGGAATATTCGCCGCACTCGGAATATGTCCGGCGCGCTGCGCGGTTTCGTTCATGCCTGGCGGTGCTATGATTTTCCCCGTGAATTCATCCACAGAACGCACGTCGACCAACCTGCCCGTTCCCTTTGTCTCGATCACTGCAAACACATCTTCTTTCCGGGCGCGCAGTGATTCATCCGGCCCGCTAGCGCGATACGTCGCGGGCGTCACCTTCGTGGCCTCGCTTGTCAGCGGGCGCTTCTCTTCCACCCACTTCTTGCGTCCTCCGTTCATCAGCCGCACATCCTTGTGCCCGTAGTATTTCAGTTGCCACAAGGCATACGCAGCAAACCAGTTGTTGTTATCGCCGTATAACACCACGGTCGTGTCGTTCGAGATTCCCGATTGTCCCAGCAGTTGCTCCAACGCCTGCTTGGTAATCAGGTCGCGGCGGATGTGGTCTTGAAGCTGCGTTTGCCAATTCCATCCCACCGCTCCCGCCAGATGTCCCTGGTCGTAGGCCGATGTGTCCACATCCACCTCTACCAGCCGAACTTTTGGATCGTTTTGGTGGTCGGCCACCCACTGCGTTGAAACCAGCACTTCCGGATGAGCGTATTCAGCCATGTCAATCCCTCCTCGCGAATTCGCCTCTATAGCCACTCAATATAGTCCCCTTGCAACAAAAAACCCACCTGCCAAGTCGCCTCTGGCGGTGGGTCCAAGGAATCCCTAGCTATAAGAGCCGTCTAGATGCCTCGCCGCGCCCTGCCGGAGGATACCCAAGCGTAACAAGGCCGACAACAACCTCGCGCCGGCCTGTGGCGGCAAATCATCATAAAGGCAGGATACGCCCGAATCGTTCCATCGGCAATCCCTTGCGCTTTGCCCTTGCCATCGGTGAAATCACACGGGCTGTAGCAGGCCTCCGCCATCCGACTCGAGTTCCAGGCGCAACACCCAGTCGAAGTGAAATTTCTCCGCGACTAGCCATTTCTCCAGCTCCTCGCGACCCGGTGCGTCAAACTCCACCAGCATCTTGCCCTCGTGCATATTCACCAACACGCGGCGCGCAGTCACCTGGGAAGCGCGGTGCAGCCTCCTCGAAAGCTCTTCGGCACCTTGACGCGTCAGGCATGCTAGCGTGTGTTGCGATAGGTAGCGAGCCATTCCCTTCTCCAGTCCACAGCGATTCGATTTCGTGCGACTAAGGACAAAGCGAATACAACGCCCGCATGGAAAATGCAAATCTCCGATCGACTTGGCCGGTTCTGAAGTTCGGCTCTGCCCCCATTTTCCGCGGTGATTTCGCCTGTACGGCCGAACAGTCGCTTTTCCGCAACATGTAGCGCCTCAAATCCATCGCAATCGCGTTGAGTGACTACAATTAGATCAGTACGCTTCTCGGAGGTGCCTATGAACCGCTTTACCTTCGCCCTGCTCCTGATCGCCACCCTGGGCTTTGCAGCCGCTGCGTACGCCAACACCAATGGCACCCTTGCTGGGACCGTGCTCGATGCCAAAGGTCGAGCCGTCGCCGATGCCACCGTCACCATCCAAAGCTCATTCGGCGACCGTCCCAATGCCACCCACACCGATTCTGGTGGCCATTTCGAGTTCGCCCGCTACCAGATCGGGCAATACGATGTCCGAGCCTACTCGAAAGGCTCTTTTTCCGACTGGATGAAGCGCGTTACCATCCGGCGCAACAAGACCACCGAGATTACGCTCCGGCTGCCGCCTGTTGCCGATGTCATCGTTCCGGTTACAGAGTGATCCTCAGAGGGCTCAAATAGCTAAAAACAAAGGCGATAACTGGCGCGGTCCGTACTAAAACTCATGTACCGACGCCAGTGTGCCACCCGGCCCATTGGTTTAAGATCCTGTTGCCAAGCATCATGGGAGCGTGGGTCGGGAGCTGTGTTGCGGGGACGACGGTTCCTAAAGGAACCGGGGCACGCATCCCGACCCGCAAAAACCTGCCTGCTGGTAATTCCCCTTTGACCCCTGAGCAGGCAGGGATTTGTCATACTGGCCAACCCCGTCCTACCACTGCCTGAATTTAATGGCTGAATGTCGCGGTGATGTTGTTCGTGCTTATGAGCGTCACGCTGCACGATCCGGTAGTGGTGGGCGTCGTCGTGGGACACTCGGTGGAATTTACGCTGCCGCCCCATCCCGTAAAATGGAACCCGCTCGATGCCGTGGCCGTCAGCGTCAGGTCGATTCCGTAAGGGTACGTGCCCGTGCAAGTCCCAGTTTGCACTCCCAGCGTCAGCACGCAGCTGATCTGGGACTGATTGTCTGTCACGGTTCCGGAGGTGTTGCTCCCCATTAGGCTGACGGTTACAACGAACGTGGGCGACGCCGCGCCCAGAAACATGTCTGGAATCCCATTGGAATCCGCCGCAACCAGGTTGCTCGCAGAGGAGATGTAAGCCACCGTGTGTCCATCTCCACTGATCGATGGCACGATACTGTCGCCGTTAGCCAACCCCAAAGAGGCGCCCACGGGCTGGCTAGCGAGAAATGTGTAGGGTGCGCAGGTCGGCGTCGTAGATGTGGTCACAGCCAGCCCGAGGCACGTATTCCGTACAAAAATATTTTCCACGCCGTTCTGAACATTAGCGCCGAGATTCGATGCCTTCGTGGCAAATGCGACAAATTGACCTGTTGCGCAGGTCCCGGACACAGTCACCACCGTGGTGGTCGTCGAGGTGCACGAGCTAAAGCTCGGATCCTCGGAAAGTCCATTCGCAGGCGTTGTGCCGTCAGGCGTCGAAATCAGTACCAACGACGGAATGCAACTCGGCGGCGTGCTGGCCGCCACACCGGTGCATGTGTCGCGCATATAAACCTGCTGCGTTGGCCCCACCCCATTGATCAAGTTGGTGGAAGGAGATACAAAGGCGACGAAGCGCCCATCTTCCGATATTGCGGATTGATCCGCGGCGCCGTCCGACGGGGTCAATCCATCGGGGGTCGAAATGAGATCGATCGATGGCGCGCATGAGTTGCCCGCCACTCCGATCGTGGTGACGCACGTCGATCGCTCGAAAATCTGCGGTGTCCCATTAAGTGAGGAGGTTGCCAGGTTCGTTGCAGTCGATGTGAAGGAGACGAATAGGCCATCAGTCGCGATCGCCGGATTCGAGCTGGCACCATTCCCAGGCGTGATTCCGTCGCTTGGCGAAACGGATACCAGATACGTTGTCGGCGTGCATGAAGCAGTGCTGGTTCCCGTGGGCGGAACGAAATTGCAAGTATTTCGTATGTAAACCTGCGGCGTAATGCCATCGATCCCAGGGTTCGACACGAGATTGGTTGCGAGCGAGACGAAAGCGACATACTGCCCGTCTGCGCTGATCACGGGATCGTAGCTGTTGCCATTCCCGGGCGTCACACCGTCGGCGGCAACCGAAACAATCGCCGCGGTGCCGTTCGTCGTCGAAGTGGTGCAGCCCGTGGCGGTCGAGGTGCTCGTGCCGGACGTGGTGCCCGTTGTGCAAGTAGGCTGCCAATAAACCTGGCTGACGCCTCCCGGTACCGTTGCATAGCTCACCAAATTCGTGGCTGTAGAGCTGTAGGCCACATGTGTGCCGCTCGAGTCAATCGACGGCGATTCGCTCGGGCCATTCGGCACATCTCCCGCTATGCCAATATTCGACAGTGTTGTTTTCGGCACGCACGCGCTGCTAGTGGTGGTGCCTGTGGTCGCGGTTGCCAGGCAGGTGTTCCGGACGTAGATTTCGCTCGCATTGGTGATCGGATTGTTGCTGGCGTCCAAGACCAGATTAGTCGAATTGGACGCGAACGCCACGAATTCCCCAGTGCCGCTCACCGAAGGTCCAGCGGTCGAAAGACTAGGTGTCGAGCTGGAACACGCTGCCAGTGTTCCGCAGATCCCATTATTCGCTTGACTCCCGTCGGGCGCGATGTCTACCAATACAGGCAATCCGAACAGGTCGCTTGGATTGACGCCAAAGGTCACGATGTTCGAAACGCCCCCTCCAGGCGTTGGATTCGACACCTGGATTTGGTCCACGCCGCCATTCACCTGGTCGCCGGGCATGAGTGTAACCTCGACCTGGGTTGCGCTGTCAAAGGCGGTCGTGCGCGGCGACCCGTTCACCAGGACTACGGAAGTTGACACGTAGCCAGTTCCCGTCAGCGTAACCGTCGTGCTGGTCTTATTCCCGGCAGTCCCTGTCGTCGGGCTCAGCGAGGTAACTGTCGGGAGGGGATTATTCACATTCAATGAAAAGATATTCGAGCTGCCGCCATCAGGCGCTGGATTGAAAACGGCGATTTGCACCGCACCCGCATTCGCATCGTCACCGCCAGTCATACTTACTTGCAACGAGGTGGAACTCACGAACGTCGTGCTGCGTGTGCTGCCATTCACCGACACCGTCGAAAGTACGTTGAAGTTTTGCCCGATCACCGTCAGCGTAAAAGAACCGCTCCCGGCCATCGCCGTCGCCGGATTCAATCCCGTAATTTTGGGTATGTCGCTCGGATTCGCTGTGATGTCAAAGGTCAACGTTGTCGTCGTTCCTCCGCCCGGCTGGGGCGTAGAAACGCTGACCAGGACCTGTCCCGGAATCGCGATATCGGTCGCCAAAATCTCTGCGGATAGCGCGCCGGTCGTCGAATTGTAGAAAGTCGTCCGCGCCGACCCATTCCACAACACTGTTGACGACGGCGTGAAATGCTTGCCTTGCACTGTTAGCGAGAAGGCCGGCTGCCCTGCCTCAATGGACGTTGGACTGAGCGATCCGATTACGGGCGCGGGAAAGGTGATCTGTTCTTGGCAGGCACAAAAAAAAGTAGCGAGGAAGCAGACGCAAGAAATCATGGCGAGGCGACACAGCCGTGCCTTTGCGAAACGAGATTGTAATGGCAACCTGCGCACTCCTGCTGTCCCCCCGGGCTGGCCAACGACCGCCCATGAATCGTAAAGACTACTAGAGATGGCTCGCTCCGGCAATCGGGATGCCTGTCCGAAATTGGAACGGGACGCCCTTGCCCCCGGCGAGCCTGTCGTGCGTGAATTCGATTAAATATCGCGAGGGCTTCTCTTTCCTATCTCCTCTTCCGCCTCGCTTCCGACCGCCGTCAGTCCAGCAGAATAAGGTGTGGAGCTCGCTCTCAGATCTGACCGTTGTAAGTTATTGAAAACACAGCCAACGGTGCTTACAAATCTGACGCATTTAGTCGGCCCCGGTGCCGCCGTTCCTCTATTCTCCCTCTCATAACCTGCATTCGCCCGGTTGAAGTCCTGTCGTTCCACCCGATAGACGCGCGAAAGCCTACCCGAATCAAAAAACAGGCGATGACCGGAGAGCATAGGAAATCGGCTCATGCAATTATTCGCGTGCAGTTGAAGGACTGCAGCTCATGGAGACGAGTTGGCTAACTACGGAATCGAACCAAAGAGACGCCAAACGATTAGAACCCACAGCCAACGGTGTCCATGATAACGGAACAACGGGCTACGTCGGCGCGCCCGTATTTAGCGCCTCCACTCTTGAGCTAGCGCAAATTTCGAATCAGACCAGCACTTCAAGCGCGCCCGGCATTGATCCGGCCACCGCGACGAGATTCTCATTTCCCCCACCCCCGCTATAACGCCCGCACTTGGAGTTCCCCCCACCTCCGGCAGGGCTCACACGCTGCCCTGCCGGAGTTTCCCGCCTTCTCCCAGGCCCAATGGAAAACCGAGATGCGCAGTACACGAAAGTGATTTAGACTAAGAAAGTTGCGAAAAAAGGGGCGTGTAGCTCAGCTGGGAGAGCACCTGCTTTGCAAGCAGGGGGTCGCCGGTTCGATCCCGGCCACGTCCACCAAATTCTTCCTGATTGCAAAAGACTTAACGAAAACGTTCTGTCTCGGCAGCTCGATTATTCGTGCACACTGTGCACGAACTGTGCAGAAATGCGTCATTGGACCACCTCTGTGCACAATGGCGCGGTCGAAAAAGCATCGGCATCCCCTACCGGCGCCATTTCGTTGGCTCGACGGTTTAGCTTCTCCAGGGCTTCGCGCTTCATCCTCAGCTTCATTTGCGAATACTTCTTGAAGACTTGCGCGTCGCTCTGGCGGAGCAGTTGCGTCACCCACTCGTCGGCTACGCCTCCCGCGCTGAGCCTCGTGGCATAGGCCGAACGGAGATCGTAAATCCGAAAATAGGGAATCTTCGCCCGTCGCAGAGTTTTCTTCCAAACGGTTTTGAGTTTCTTGAGGTGCCCGGTTGGATTTAGATCGCTCGGAAACAAGTACGCCCCCGTTCCTGAAATCGCTACTTGATTCTTGAAAGCCTCGATAGCGATCGGGGTGAGGGGCACGTCGGCAACGCCGTTCGGAGTTTTCGAGTCCGGTATGGAGACGACCGCATTTTGCAAATCCACTCGGTCCTTTTTCATGGGAATCAGTTCCTTGTAGATTCGCAATCCGGTCTCCGTGATGATCCGAACGATGTTCCGCAAATACTGGGGAGCATGCGCCTCGATCCTTTGTTGTTCGGACCATGAAACATAGT
>JASHRI010000303.1 GCA_030037435.1 Candidatus Acidiferrales bacterium
GACGCGTCCGCCCCCGAATTCACGCCGCCGAATTATTTGCCGGACGACGCCGGCGTAAAGCAGTCCTCCACAGGACAAATCACCTATCGCTGCGAATCAAATGGCGAGCCTCGCGTCGCATTTGCCTACGTCAAGACGTCGAATTACGGAGCGCTTTGGGCCGTGCCCGATGTCGTCAGCTACATCGCCGCGCCCGACGATGTTTCCTCCGCCCGCGACATTCTTCGCCATTGCGCGCAGTCGTTCCACATCAGTCCCGAATGGCTGCAATACAAGGCTCGCATGGACGCCGAAGGCCTCGAGTATCAGCGCCAGCGCCAGGCAGGCAGAATGCGGCAGCTTCAGCAACAGCAGCAGGAGTTCGAGGCTCGCATGCAGGCCATGAAAAATCAGGCCAACGCTTTTGAGCAGCACATGTCGCAGGAGCGCAGCCAGTTCGAGCAGATGGACGACGTGATCAACGGCGTCACGCCCACCACCGATCCGCTCACCGGCGAAACCCGCAAGGTTTGGACTGGAACGCAGAGCAACTATTGGGTCAACGGCCTCGGCCAAGTCGTCAATTCAAATTCCAACCCCGCCCCCAACCAAAACTGGCACCAACTCCAAGTCACGTCGCAGTAATCGTGAAGCCTCGCGCTGAATTCCTCCCCCAGCAAACCCCGTCCTGTGACACGCCCTCGAAAGAGCCCAATCCAGCATGACTTCAGGCGGTCCAGAAGCCGGCGACGGAGCAGCGGGGATTAAGGTACTCTTTAATCAGGCACGGCTTAATCAGAACCTGGCTCGGACCAGCAGCATAACAATCAACCTGGTACTCCCCGAAGGAAATAAGCAATCCGTTCGGAGTGATGTTGAACTTCGAGTAGTTTTTGAGATCTGGTCCCGCCCCCCTGACAATCCAATCCGACGCCTCGATAAGGCCTTTTTCCTTAGTGAGCTCCGAGATGCAGTGATCTGAAATAATTTTGAGGTATGGGGTATGGAAGTCAAAGAGCTGTCCGAAGCTAAGGGGAACCAGCGGACCCATCTGGGCATTCGTGACACTCGTCCAATGATTCGGATGCGCGGCTCCTGCGCCATAGTGGAACACGGAATGACGGATGCTTACCAGGCGATCTGTACAACAAGAGACTTCGAAGGATGATGTTAGCTGGCTCGGAACCTTGCCCCACCAAGCTGCTTCTTCTGGCTCCGCGCTAAGTTTCAGAGCCCGCATATCAAACAAAAGGTTCAGGGCGTCCGAGCGCAACATCACATTAAGTTCGGAGAATCCAGGTTTGACGCCATTGAACTGAGGATACTCCAAGGCAACTTCATAAGGCGGGTAAGTATCGTGCAGCTCACGAATGGTCGTCTTCTCCCAAGACGATAAGCGCGACGGGCCAATGGCGTCCATCGGCGGCTGAGCACCGATTCCAAAGGCAGCAACAGTATGCGCCTTATAGAGCCTCAACGAAATACGATCAATTTCGCCCGCATCGGCCCTTCTGTGGCAATTAGGACATAGTGCGATTAGATTATCGTAGTCGTGGCTGTGACACTGATCCCACGGGACGATGTGATGGATGTCAACATCTGGATGTCTACACGTGTGAATGGAACACCTGTGCCCTGCCTCAACGAGCACGCGGCGTCGCAGACTCGCGGGTATTGGAGGGCGTTCGTTCATCTAAGCCACTCGATGAAAGCCCGACCCTGTATATGCGCAATCATCTTGTCGTCGCGCTGCTCTCAACGTCACCTCGGCATCCTTTCCGGCAAGCTTGCCGCGAGCGAAGTAAACCGTCGAATGGTATGCGACATAGGAACCAGATCGAGAGCATTCCGGTCACTCCGCCAGTGGTTTCCACCAGTTGTCGTCTTCCGTTGTTCCATCAGCGAGGGTCTCCGTCGTCGTGGTTAGCTGCCAAGTTCTACCCGTGTCGGCATCGATCATGAAAGTAAACTTGGCTGCGAGACCAGATGTGAATAGCTGGTATCGTGCGTGTGTCGGCGGCGACGCGACAGCCCGCCCAGCAACCTCCATGTCTTCCCAAGTGTAGGCTCCGGCTTTTGTTCCCACTAGCTGAGAAACACTTCCCGTGAATCGGTCCAGCCTGAAGGTCCATTTTGCGGCGAGTTCCGACTGCACGATTTCAAACCGCGCGCCCGATGGCGGCGTAGTTGCCTGGTGAACATCGCTAGCTTCGTCTTGGGCCAATATCGGTGACGTAAAACAGCTCACCGCCAGCACAAGGTACAGGAATATTCGCATGGTGGGCCTCCGTGTCCCGCAAATATACCGGTTGATACAGAACCTGACAACATAACCGAATGTCTCTTAGATCTGTATACGCGGGGAACCTGGCGGGCGGCCCACGTCTCGCTCCTTGATTTTGCGGGTGCCCCATGCCTGGTCTGCGAGCGTGGGGCTTTTATATTGAGGAAATTGAAGCGATAGCCTGGATTACTCCAAAATGATCGGCTACGCCGTCAACTCTGGCCGCGCACTCAGCTCAGCGAGTAAGGCTCGTGCCCTTCTGTCCTGCTGGTCGTAATAACGAGCGTTGGAGAATTCGTGGTTCCTAATGGCGTGGGTAAGGCGCCTCGATACAATCTCCAGATATCTTTCGGCGCTGCCCAAGTCTGAAGGGAACGGGAGATCGTCGTGCGATGGGACAGCTTCGTCATGGAATACGCGTTCCCTCACGGCGCCCGCCAGGAGACCTAGCATCTCCTTGACACAGAACAGAAGGACACACGCGACGCCACGGCCACGGCGTTCTGCCGCAGCCTGTTCGAAGACTGTGGCCATCTCGGCGCCGAACTGGGCTCGAAAATCGGCTGGATACAGGACAAGGCCCATGGAGTATGCCTGGCGGAGCGATATATGCCGCAGCCGCGCCGCAGCTATCCTCGTTACTTGTTTCATTCGGTCCAATTCCATTTCAAGATGCCTCCGTCCGATCACCGTCAAACGATACGCCTGCTTTTCGCGCGACGTATCTTCTTGATCGAATCGTTCAATCCAGCCATCGTCCAGTAGGCGCCGAAGAGCCCCGTAAAGCGTTCCCGTCGTCACCTTTACTCGGCCTTGGCTGAGGTCGCCGATATCCCTCATCAGTGCGTAGCCGTGTTGGGGTTTGCTTGCCAGGCTTACCAGGATCAGCAAGACCGGCTCAGTTAGCGGCTTGACCTTGCTGTGTTGCTCTGCGACATGTCGCATTACGTAATATTAGAACGATATGCCGCGGCTGTCAACAGAAAGCTAATCGTTCGTCTATTCTGATGGGTGCCGCGTGGGGTCTTCCTCACCGCCCTGAAAGAGTGTGGCCCACCGTTCAGCCTTCCTGGTTATTTCAAAAGCTTGAAAGAGTCGAAGAATTTTTGAATGCTTTTCGAATCCGGCTGTTGGCGGTCAGTATCTATAACCATCAAGGCAAACATTCGCCGCCCAACCGCAATTAGCCGCATGTCCATGGGTGAGTTTCCCCGTGCGCGGACTTCAACGTCCTGAGCGGGATAGCCATCGACCTCGATATTTCGTTCGTTTACTACCGTGCCTTGAACGCGCGAGACACTGCCTTCTCGAGCAGAACTTAGCGCGTCTTCAGCCGTGCCGCTTGCGAGCCTTGGGTCCTCGAAATAAGAACAGGTATAAACAGTGTCCCTCCTAGGTTGGGCAGTGATCACATCAACTACGGCCGTCCCTCCGGCGGCCAACTGGACCGGGCTTTCGCTTGCTGCAGGCTTCCCCGGAAATTGCATGGAAAAACTTCCATCCGCCGCTCTGAACGTCTGCCATCTATAGGGCAGAAAATCGTCGTAGTGGGCGATTATGGTCGTCAAAAGAACGGCGAAGACTATGGTCGCAATCTGCGATTTGGTGATCACCGGTTTCTTCGCCACTTTTGTGTTCTCTGCCATACGCGGCGTCTTTTATCACACTTTTTGTGGTGGAAAGATGCTCCACTATCTGCTAGCATCAGTCGGGGCGCTTTTCGGCCTCGGAAGGGAACAGACAAGGGGTAAGAGATAAGAGATGGGGACAAGAAATATCGACGGCGCCGTTCAATCTGCCCGCCTGCAACGATCCGGCCAGGATCGTTGTCCCGAGCGAGCATCGCGAGTCGAGGGATCGGGCTTCGTTCCGCAGCCGCTGTTCCACGCATCGCGACCCATCCTCCGCAGCGTCGGCGCAGTTCTAATCGAAACTCCCTTTCGATTAGAATTGCCCGTAAGTCACAGAAAACACTCATCGACGACCCGTTCTAACCGGAACTCCCCGCGGAACCTCCGCACTATAGGTGGTCGTCCTACATCGAGCAAAATCTTGGCAGTATTCCGATCCTCTTGACGAGGGTCGATCGCTCTTTGATAACTGAATAGATTTTGGCGAGCTAAAACTGGATCGAAACGAAGGAAGACCAAGCGCTTCGATCAGTCGGCAGCGGAAAGCGGGCTCGCGATTTCCTCGAGGCGCGACCTTTCCGACTTGACGCCCCAGACGACTTCGACGGCGGCGGCGCCGAACATCAAAATTGCCGCCACAAGATAGCCGTAGAAGACGTGCTCAGCAGAACCGGAGCCGATGAGCTTGCCGAAAAGCCACGGAGCAACGATTCCGCCGACGGCGGTCCCAAGCGAATAGAAAAAGGCAATTGAAAGCGCGCGAATTTCGAGCGGGAAAATTTCGCTGACGGTCAGGTAGCCGGAACTCGCAGCGGCAGAAGCG
>JASHRI010000304.1 GCA_030037435.1 Candidatus Acidiferrales bacterium
TGAGGCTGCGATCGGGATCGAAATCGGCGTCGGCGCCGAGCGGGACATCGATCTCTTCAATCGTATTGTCGGTGACTGCGACGCCGCGCCAGTCGAACAGCGTGGAAGATTTGGGAAAGGCGTCGCCCGAAAGAGCGACGCGTCCGTGATATTCGCTGGAGAGCACTAGATTGACCGCTTCGCCGTGGAAATGGGCGCGCGCGCCGAAGTAAAGCGCGAGAAGCACCAGGGTGAACACGGCGGCGCGGCCTCCGCCGGGGCCTTTCTTGCGCTCGCCGACCTCTTCGTTGATCAAACGAAAAAGCATCGGCAGCAACAGACCCGCAATCAGGATGAGCAGAACCCAGGGATCGAGATTCGTCGCCAGATCCCAGCCGGACCAGTGCGTTCGAAAGGGCCAGAGAAGCTGCACGCCCACGCCGCTGGCGAGGTCGAGCAGAAGATGTCCGGCGGCGCCGATGGCGCAGACCGCGAAGGCGGGAAGAAATGCGAGGGGCGGGAACGTCCTCGACTGCGCCGTCTTGCTTTGGGGTATTTTGCGGTCGAGCACGCAAAAGATTGCGGCGAGCACGGCCGCCATCACGATCGAGCCTCCGATCGAGTGCAGGACTGTGCGGTGAAAGCGCAGGAATGCGGAGGGGCCGCCGAGATAGCTGCCGTAATCGAGATCGGGCGCAACGCCGGCCACCACCAGCATCGCGGTGCCGAATCGCGGCAGGCGCCGCCCGCCAGTGCGCGCCAGGGCCAGGGATGTGAACGCGTGCGTGAATGGTTCCATGTTGAATTCTCGAACGAGCGCTTAAGACCCTGGCGTCACGAGCGAGAGCGCATCCGGCACGATTCGGAAGGCGAGCGGCAGCGGTCCTACGGGCTCACCATCAACTTGCGCGTAGACGGCTTCGCCGTCCGCGGACTCGCATATTGCATCGGTCGCCTTCCACGCCTCAATGCCCTGCCGGTCGCGCAGCGTGCCCATAAAGAGCGGGGGCAGACATGCTAAGTAGCCGAGTCGGCTGAGCCGCGAATTGGTCAAGAACTCGAAGGAATCCTCGAAGAGATTCGCACCGGTCGTGATCTTGAACGGGCCGCCGTAATGCACCGTCCTGCCGACGATTACGATCGTCGCACGGCGCTCCTTTCCGCCTGAGCGAACCACCAATCCGGGGAATCTGTAGCGAACAAGCTGGCGGGCGCCTTCTACCCAGTACGCGACCACACCGGTCGATTTTTTTAGTCCTGCATGCACGCCATTGACGATCGCCCCGTCGGGCCCTGCGCCGCCAACGGACATGAAGTAGCGGCCCGCGCGCGGCAGATCGGCAGAATGATTTGTGCCGAGCGGGCAGGCGATGCCCAAGGCGACGCGGCGGATCGCGCCTGCGGGAATTAGCCGTGCGGCGCGAGGAATATCCCACGGAATGCGCAGCTCCTTGGCAAGGATATTGGCGGTGCCCGCGGGTAACAGGGCCATGGGCACCGGGCTGCCGGCGAGGCCGTTGACGACTTCGTTGATGGTGCCGTCGCCGCCGCACACGATTACCATGCCGCGGCGCTGCTCGACGGCATGCCGCGCTATTCCCGTGGCGCTGGCCGGGCCGGTGGTGGGAGCAAGTTCAACGGCGACGCCCGCGTCCTTGAGAATGCGCACAGCTTGCTCGATCTCGGCAAAGCGACGATGGCGACGGCGCCCGCTGGTGGGGTTATAGATCAGCAGCGCGTCGTGAATGTCGTCCGGCACAGGTGCGTCTCCGCTTTTTCAGGCGATTCGGCATTGTATACTACATAAGTTTGGACCAACCGCATTCCCCTGAGACTGTTATGCCAGAGGCACGCATGGCCAAGAGTTCTGCCGCCAAGGAAATTGCTCACCTGCGCGAAGAAATCCGCCATCACGAGTATCTCTATTACGTGGCGGACGACCCCGAGATTTCCGACGCAAAATTCGACAAGCTGATGAACCAGCTGAGGCAGCTTGAGGCGGAAAATCCTGACCTCGCTACTCCCGATTCGCCCACGCGGCGCGTGGGTGGCGCGCCGCGCGAAGGATTTCAGAAGGTGCGCCATAACACGCCAATGATCAGCCTCGACAATGCTTTCTCGTTCGAGCAACTCCGCGATTTCGACCGGCGCGTGCACGAACTGACGGGCCGCGAGAAGGTTGATTACATGGCCGAGCACAAATTCGACGGCCTGAGCCTTTCGCTGCATTACGAGGACGGTCGGCTGGTGCGAGGGGTGACACGCGGTGACGGGACTACGGGCGAAGACGTAACACCTAACGTGAAGACCATCCGCTCGATTCCGCTGACGATCGATTCCGACCTGCTGAAGAAGGCGGGCGTGCCCGGCAGCTTCGAAGTGCGCGGCGAAGCCATCATGACGCGAAAGGCATTTGAGGAGATGAACCGCCGGCAGGAGGAACAGGGCGGTAAGGTGTTCGTCAACCCGCGCAATGCGGCGGCCGGGTCGATCCGCGTGCTGGATCCAAAGATCACGGCGTCGCGCCGTCTGGATTTCTTTGCTTATTACATGCTCGTAGGCGGCCGCGCCGCGAAGAAACGGCTTTCGGAGGCTCTCGAAACGCTGACCGAACTGCGATTCAAGGCCAGCGATGATTGGAAGCTGTGCCATTCGCTCGAAGAAGTCGAACGCTACATCAACACGTGGGACTCGAAGCGCGAAAAACTCGGCTATGAAATCGACGGCATCGTGATCAAAGTGGACGAAATCGGGCTGCAGAACGAGCTGGGTTT
>JASHRI010000305.1 GCA_030037435.1 Candidatus Acidiferrales bacterium
TACACCGCGGCCTGGCGGCGACAGGCGCGAGGAAGTATATGCGGCCTGCGAACTGCTGCAATCTCTTGGCCTCCGCTCTTTTGCTCCCAGCGTTACCGCTTGCCCCGGCTGTGGCCGCACCACCAGCACCACGTTTCAAGAGCTTGCGGAGAGCATCCAGGCTTACATACGTGACAACATGCCGGAGTGGAAGCGCCACTACGAAGGCGTCGAGGAGATGAAGCTCGCCGTGATGGGCTGTATCGTCAATGGACCCGGCGAATCCAAGGCGTCGAACATTGGAATCAGCCTGCCCGGTACGGGCGAGGCGCCACGCTGCCCTGTGTATATCGACGGCCAGAAATTCACCACCCTCGAGGGAACATACGACGAGCTGTCGACGGCGTTTCAAGCGCTCGTTAACGATTATATCGAGGCCAAATATCCCAAGCGCGATCCTCCACTACCTCCTGGAGCTTCATCGCCATTCGCTGATTCTCGTAACCCCAAGTCCAAATCGCCTCTTCGCGTCATCGCCTAATTGGCGTTCCAAATCGCCGCTTCATTGCTCCGCAGAATGTGCGTCGCGCCTGTTTGATTTCAGACACTCTGTGCTGGGACGCTAGAGAAGGCACTTCGCGCGTTACGATACACTGTCTTCATTCTCGCGGCCGAGGCGACGGCTCGTGTCCATTGAAACGGCCAACTCGATCACCACCGACCAGGCCCGCAGCGCGGTTGCGGCTGAATCGCATCCACCTCCCGATTGGCAGCGCGGTTTTTGGAGCCTGATCGTCACCCAGTTTCAAGCTGCCTTCAACGACAACGCGTTGAAGTTCCTGGTGATCTACATGGTGGTGACGATGAATTTTGCGCAGAAGCAGCGCGATTTCCTCGTCCTCATCATCGGAGCGCTCTTTGCGATTCCCTTCATTCTGTTTTCAATGGCGGGAGGCTATTTTGCCGACCGCTACAGTAAGCGCAGCGTCAGCATCGCCACCAGGGCTCTCGAAGTCGGAGTGATGGTGTTTTTCATCTTCGGCCTTTCGCTCCACAACCTGACGATGCAATGCGCCGGCGTTTTTCTGGTCAGCGCGGAAGCCGCGCTTTTCGGTCCGTCAAAATATGGCCTGTTGCCGGAACTTCTGCCTGAGCGCCGCCTTTCCTGGGGCAACGGAATTATCGAGCTGGGAACGTTTCTCGCCAGCGTCAGCGCGATGATGGCGGCGGGTTTGCTGGCCGACCGTTATCGCGGCCGCGAAGCAATCGCCGGTTTCATGCTCCTGGCGTTTACATGCTTCGGACTCCTGGCCAGTTTCGGAATTTCGCGGGTTCCGGCGGCGGATCCCCAAAAAACTTTCCGCTGGAATCCCCTGGGAGACCTTCTCGACCAGATTCAAGCGATACGTTCAGACCGCGTTCTCGCGTGGGCTGTCCTTGGCAATACGTATTTATTTTTCCTTGCCGGCCTTCTGCAACTCACCATCGTGATTTATGGCCACGATGTTCTGCACATCGACGATACCCATACCAGCTATCTGCAAGCGGCAGTCGGTATCGGCATTGGGCTTGGTAGCGTTGCCGCTGGCTATCTTTCCGGCGGAAAAATCGAGTATGGACTCATCCCGCTTGGCGCCATCGGCATGACAATTTTCGGCGCATTGCTCTACAGTCCTGCGCTGACTCTATGGACCTCTGCCACGCACCTTGCGCTGCTTGGGTTCTTTGGGGGCTTGTTTGCGGTGCCCCTCGGCGCGCTGATCCAACACCGACCGCGGCCCGAAAGAAAAGGAGGAGTGATCGCAGCAGCGAATCTCTTGTCTTTTGTCGGTATATTCATCGCTGCGGGCACCTACTACCTGTTCGCGGACGGCTTCCACCAGAGCGCGCGAGGGATTTTCCTTGATGGCGCCATCCTGACGTTCGTAACCACCGCTTATTCGGTCTACCTGTTGCCCGATTCACTTCTTCGGTTTGTGCTGTGGCTCGCTACACATTCGATTTATCGCATCCGCGTCGAGGGCCGCGAAAACATTCCTTCGAGCGGCGGCGCATTGTTTGTTTCGAATCACATGTCGTTCGTGGACGCGCTTCTGCTGATCGCCTCCACGGACCGCTCGATTCGCTTCTTGATGTACAAGGGAATCTACGACCTGCCGTACGTGAAGCCCTTCGCGAAACTGATTCGCGCCATACCGATTTCGTCCGAGTTGCGCCCGCGCGACATGCTCCATTCGCTGCGAACTGCAACCGACGCGATCCGCAACGGCGAAATCGTCTGCATCTTCGCCGAGGGTCAGATTACGCGCATCGGCCAGATGCTTCCGTTCCGTCGCGGCATCGAGCGGATCATGAAAAATGTGGATGCTCCGATTGTTCCAGTCGGCCTCGATGGCGTCTGGGGCAGCATCTTCAGCTTCGAGGGTGGACGCTTTCTGTGGAAGCTACCGCGCTCGATTCCCTACCCGGTTACCGTCAGTTTCGGATCTCCGATGCCGCCGACTACTTCGCCGTTTGAAGTCCGGCGGGCCGTGCAGTATTTGCAAACTCGCGCCTACAGTTACCGAAAAAAACGCATGCGCACCCTGCATCGCTCGCTGATCGGCACCGGGCATCGCCATCCGTTCCGTTTCGCCATGGGAGACAAGCGTCGCCCGCGAATGAAATGGGGAGGCGTGCTGCTCAGCGCGATTTTCCTGGCTCGACGTCTGCGCGCTACGTGGGCGGGGCAGGAAATGGTCGGCATTCTTTTGCCACCCTCGATACCGGCTGCGTTGGTCAATTTCGCTGCTATGCTCGCCGGAAAAATTCCGGTGAATCTGAATTACACGATAACGGACGAAGGTCTGGCATCGTGCGCGAAACAATGCAACCTGGAGACAGTGATTACCACCAAACCGCTGCTCGAGAAAATTCCGCTAAAGGTGCCGGCCACGACAGTCTTGCTCGAGGAAGTTGCCGCTGCGCCTCGTCTCAGTGAGCGCGCGATGGCTCTTCTGTTGTGGTTCTTCCCGGGCAGCTGGCTCGAATCTGCCCTGACGGATGGAAAAAGAAAGGTCATCGACGATCTCGCTACAGTGATTTTTTCGAGCGGCAGCACTGGCGAGCCCAAAGGCGTGATGCTGTCGCACTACAACATCGTTTCGAACATCGAACAAATGGACCAAACGTTTATGTTGAGTCCCGAGGATTGCCTTCTTGGAGTGCTGCCATTCTTCCACTCTTTCGGTTTCACCGTCACGCTTTGGCTTCCGGCGGCGCTGGGTGTGAGTGTCGTATATCACCCAAGTCCGCTCGATTTCGCCGCTGTCAGCGAACTCGTCCGCGATTATCGTGTCACCTTCCTGATGGCTACGCCGACTTTCCTGCAAGCCTACATGCGGCGCTGCTCGCCTGAGGATTTCGGTAGCTTGCGCTTCGTCGTCGCCGGTGCAGAAAAATTGCCGGAACGGCTCGCACTGGCCTTCGAAGACCGCTTCGGGCTGCGCCCCCTGGAGGGCTATGGCGCCACGGAATGCGCGCCTGTCGTCGCTGTCAACACCAAGGATTTTCGCGCACCTGGTTTCCGCCAGGTTGGCGCCAAGCGCGGCCACATCGGGCATCCGCTTCCAGGCATCAGCGTGCGCATCGTCGACCCCGAAACCCACGAGCCCCTTCCCACTGGTACCCCTGGGCTGCTGCTCGTCAGTGGACCCAATGTGATGCAAGGCTATCTAGGCAAGTCCGACAAGACCGCGGAGGTTTTGCAGAACGGCTGGTACATTACCGGCGACGTCGCCGCGGAAGATGAAGACGGCTTTCTCACAATCACCGATCGCCTGAGCCGCTTCAGCAAAATCGGCGGCGAAATGGTGCCGCACATTAAAGTCGAAGAGCGGCTGCACGAGCTGGCGGATACAGCCGAGCAGCGTCTTGTCGTCACAGGCGTGCCGGACGGAAGAAAAGGCGAGCGGCTGGTGGTGCTGCACACGCTTGAGCCGGATGAGCTAAAGAACACCCTGGAAAAGCTGCCGCAGAGTGGGCTTCCAAACCTTTGGGTCCCCCGCCCAAACCAGTTTTTCGCCCTAGAAGAACTTCCGCATCTTGGCACCGGCAAGCTTGATCTACGCCGCATTCGAGAATTGGCCCTCGAATT
>JASHRI010000306.1 GCA_030037435.1 Candidatus Acidiferrales bacterium
AGCTCAGTGAACAGCGAGGAGTGCACGGAATGAATTGGAATCGACATCAGGTGGCGGAGACGCTGGCGCTCTTCGGCGTCGCCGGCCTCATCGCGGGCTATCTGCGCTTCTCCATTCAGGAAAAAATGATGTTGACGTCGGAGATCCTGCTGATCGCCGGCGGCGCGCTAGTGCTTGCCTCCATCGTCCTGGGTTTCGACGCCATTCTGAAATTTTTCTCCAAGCGCTCTTCGCAGATGGGGACCAACACCGCCGTCCTGACCTTGGCCGTGATTGCCATCCTGGTGATCCTGAATTTTCTCAGCTACCAGCACCACAAGCGCTTCGACTTGACTACCGAAAAGCTGTTCACGCTGTCGCCGCAGACCCAGAAAATCGTTGACGGCCTGAAAGAAGACGTCAACGTCGTTCATTTCTCGAAGCAGCCCAATCAGCAGCTCGACGACCTCCTTGCCGAGTACCGCCATCTCAGCCCGCGCGTGAAATATCAGGAGGTTGACCCCGACCAGCGGCCCGACATGGCTAAAGAGTACGGCGTCACGCAAATGGGCCAGGTAGTCGTCGCCTCCGGTCCTCGCAAGCAGGATGTCACTCCTCCGCCGGACGGCGCGATCACCGAGCAGGACATCACCAGTGCGATCGTCAAGGCTACAAGCGACAAGGTCCGCACGGTCTGCTTCGTCGAGGGCCATGGTGAAAAATCGCTCGCCGACACTGGCAGCCACGGCTACTCCGAAGTCGATCAGGAGTTGAAGCGCGAAAATTACGCCACCAATTCGATCAATCTCGTTCAATCGAACGGCGTGCCGTCCACCTGCGACGTTCTCGTGATTGCCGGTCCCACGCAATCCTATTTCCCGCAGGAAGTCGCGATGCTTTCGAAATATCTCGACGCCGGCGGCAAGGCGCTGATCGAAGTCGACCCCATCACGGCCGCCAAGCAGGCCGACTCCGGCCTCGACAGCCTGTTCAAGGACTGGAACATCAACGTCGGCAACAATGTGGTCATTGACGCAAGCGGCATGGGCCGCCTGCTCGGTACAGGTCCGGCGATTCCTCTTGTTGTCAACTATGGCGACAGCCCGATCACCAAGGGTCTCGAGCGCACCATGTCGTTTTACCCCCTGGCGCGCACGGTTTCCATCGCCGACCAGCAGAAGCTCGAACCGCAAGACGTCGAGCTGCTGAAGACCTCGGCGCAGAGTTTCACGACTCCGAAAATCGAAAACAACGAAGTTCGCTACGACCCGAAGACGGACCAGATGGGTCCGCTGTCGCTCGGCGTCGCAGCCGATAAGAAAGTGGGCGATGCCACGGCGCGCTTGGTGGTGATCGGCGATTCCGATTTCGCCTCCAACGAGGCGGTAAGCCAGCAGTCCAATGGCGACGTGTTTTTCAATACGATCGATTGGCTCTCGCAGAACGAAAACCTGATCTCGATTCGCCCGAAATCGCAGACGAATCGCTCGGTTGCGATGACGGATAGCCAGGCCATCGCGCTGCGATGGATCGATCTGTTCGCCCTGCCGGGAATCGTGATCATAGTGGGCATCGGCGTTTGGTGGAAGCGCCGCTAGGTTAGCAGGGGGAAAACGCTCGCGGATCGCGCGCGCTGGCACAGGAAAAGCTTGCCGCGGCGCCTGCAGGAATTATGATTAAGAAACCCGCACTCATTTTAGTTGTCTGCGCCCTCATTCTTGCTGGAGTCGTGTATTACCTGCAAAAGAGAAGCGCCAAAGAAAGCACCGTCACCAAGGACACAACCAAACCGGCGTTCTCCTCGGTACAACCCGCGGACATCGACTCGGTCACCATTTCGCATCCCGCGCCCGGCGGCGCGCCCGCCATCACCATCGACAAGAAAAACGGCGCGTGGCAAATCGTGCAGCCGGTCGAAACCGAAGCGGATGATCCGACCATCTCAGGGTTTGTCGACGAGCTGGCCGAGGCACGCGTCGATCAGACCGAATCCGGCGCGCCCGATCGCCGCCAGGCTTACGGCCTCGACCCGCCGCAGGCAACCGTTACGTTCCAGTTGAAAGGCGGCGCCAAGCACACCATCGACGTCGGCAACAAGGATTTCAGCGGCACCGACGTTTACACCGTCATCGACGGTGGCCAAAGCGTCTCGCTGCTGCCCTCGGTGCTTGCCACCGACGCCGCGAAATCGCTCGACGATCTCCGCGATCGCGCCGTACTGCACATCGATAGCTCCGATGTGTCGTCCTTCACGCTGCAAAATCCGTCGGGCCAACTTTCCGCCGCGCGCGACAAGCAAAACAATTGGCAGTTCACCAAGCCCGCGGGCATCGCGGCCGACAACGATTCAGTCAGCCAGCTTCTCTCCGGCGTCGCCAACGCGAAGATGGCCGGCGTCGTCAGCGAGAAAGCCGACGATCTCGGCCGCTACGGCCTCGCGAAGCCCGCGCTCACTTTCACGGCCGTGAATGGCCAGGGCGGGAAATTCACACTGGTCGTCGGCAAGAAGGATGGCGCCGGCTACGATGCGCGCGACGTCGCGCGTCCCACGATTTTCCGCATCGATTCCGATCTGTACACGAAACTCAGCGACAAGCTCACCGACCTGCGCGATAAGCGCGTCGTGCGTCTTGATCCCAGCGGCATCGACAAGCTGCAGGTTCACAACGCCAGCGGCGAAATCGACCTGACTCGCAAGAAAGACGACGCCGATCAGTGGACCATCGACGCGCCCGCCGCGCAGAAGGGAAAAACCGCGGAAACCTGGAAGGTGCTCGATCCCTTCACCAATCTGCACGCGGACGAAATTATCGACCACCCCGCCGCGGCCCAGCTCGCTCCGCTGCGGCAGCCGGCTATCACCGCCGTTCTGACGGATAAGGACGGCAAGCAGCTCACCGTTCGCATTTCCAAAGCCTCGGGCGATTTCGTCTACGCCCAGGCCAGCGACGGCCCCGCCGTCTACAAGCTGAAGAAAGCGGCTCTCGACACCGTCAATTACAAGCCCGCCGACCTCGCCGCCGGCCCCAGCAGCTAATCCCGGCTGGAAAGGTCGCCGACGTCGCCGAAGTGAAGCTGTGTCTGGTGAAATCAGCTTATTTGTGCCACTCTCGGCGTCCACGCAGAACCCACTGCGTTACTACGGAAGGAGACGCTGATGACAAAGAAAGTCTTTGCTGGTGCCGTGGCGCTTTTGTTCGTCGCCCTGCTCGGCTACCGGGTCGCGGCGGCGAAAAACGATACGCAAGCGCGGTCCGAAGATCGCGCCCAGATCGAAAATCTCATGTGGCGTTACAGTCGTGCCCTGTACACGCAGGATCCCGACGCCTACGCAGCGCTCTACGCCCCCGATGGTCAATTCGGCACCGGCGCCAATGCCGTCAAGGGACGCGACGCGCTCAAGAAAATGATCGTGAATCTCAAGCAGCGCGAGGCCGGCCAGCAGCCCGTCTACGTCATGGACATCGACAGCTACCTGGAATTTCCCGACCGCGATCACGCGCACATGGAAGCGTACTGGCTCGAAGTTGCGCCGCGGACCGGCCAGAATTCGCCCGCTCGCGTCGCCAACGCCGGCCGCCAGGTCAACGAATTCGAGCGCGTCGATGGCCAGTGGCTCATCAAGCTCCGCAATGCCGCGCCGAAAGACTGAGCGCAGTCGCGTTCAGCTGGGGACTCAGTACAGTTGGAATGCAAACAGGATGCCCTGCCGGACGGACGCCGGCTTGTGATCGGGCCCGAGCGCGGGCTTGAACCGCCACGTGCGGACAGCGTCCATGGCTTTTTGATCGAGGCCGTAGCCAAGCGCCTTTGACACTTGCACATCTGTCGCGGCGCCGTCTGGGGTGATCGTCGCTGCCAGCACCACGCTGCCTTGCACGTGTTGCGCGCTAGCTTCCGCGCTGTAGTCGGGAACAGGGCAATCGACGCACGTCGCAAATCCGTAGCCCGCCTGCCCGGCTTTCGGCGCACCGCCGCCTGCAGTCGAATCCGTCGTCAGCACGTACTGCACACTCTCCGGCGGCGGCAACTCCTGAATGTCCAGCGTCACTTCCTCGGGCACTCGCGCCTCGCCGCGCTTCGCCTCTTGATCCACCGCGCAGCTGATACCCTTCGACTCCCGTGTCACCACTAGTTCGCGCGGATCAACGCCGTTCTTCACGTCAAACACGTACGCGCCCTTCGACGTCTCTCCCGGCAGCATCTGAAAAACCTGCGGCGCGCCGGGCGTTTGCCGGGCAAACGTGTTGCTCGAATACTCCAAGTCGTAAGTCCCCCGCAGCTTCGCCGAAAACGACGAGCACGCAGCCGTCTGCCCGCTGTTCTCGATTGTCACGTACACCACCACGGCGTGACTGTCTTCGCGGCTCGAAGAAGCGTTCGATGCGATTCCCGTCGCGGTCACCACCAGCGGCCCAAAATTCGCGGAGTGTCCGTCCGCGGCTGCACTGGGAAGGCCGAAAGCCAGCAAGAAAACGACCGCCGCCGCGAACCGAATGAACATCACGCCGATTATTCGCGCGGATGACGAAGAGGCAATCAGGTCCTCACCCGGCGAATGGATCTGTGGCCTAGCCGTACTGGCCATGCACCGCGAACGTGGGCAGCATTCGCCTTCGCGCGCTCCTCACCAACCAAGCGCGCGTCCATGCTGAAGCGATCCGGTCAGGATCGATGAAG
>JASHRI010000307.1 GCA_030037435.1 Candidatus Acidiferrales bacterium
CGCGAGCATAGGACGTAATACTTGGTGATGCGCGAAAGCGAACCCGCTGGAATCGATACGGGCGTTGCGAACGGCGCGAGCGGTTGCGGCCGCTGATGCGCGGTGGCCCACGCCGCTACCTCGTCCGTGCAGGAGCCGTACAGCGCGTCCTTCGATGCCGCGGCCGGCATGACAGCCTCAGCAAGATCTTCGTTTACGATGATGTTGGCCTGAACCTGATCGCCGGCGCCCTCTGGAAGGTGGGTCAAATCGAGCAGGCTTTGCCCGTCTCTTGGCAAGAACGCCGCCACATAGACGAGCGACGCGATTCGGTCAGGACAGCGCGCCGCTGCCTGGGTGATGACGACGCCGCCCATGCTGTGTCCGACGACGATGGCATGCTCGGGGCTGGCGGCGAGTGCTTCACAAACACGGTGGGCGCTGGAATCCAAAGTTACGTCCCGCGCGAGGGTCTTATCATCGCCCAGCCCAGGGAGGTCGAAAGCGACTGCCGTGTGGCCTGCCGCCTTCAAACGGTCCTGCAATGGGCTCCAGATCCATGCTCCTGAAAACGCGCCGTGAACAAGAACAAGCCTCGCCATTCGAATCTCCTTTTCGCCGCCGCAGGGCGTTCGCTGGTGAAAGACTACGCAACCCGTGTTGATGGCTTGTCGCAAGGGTGCAAACCTTTCAGACAACCTAGCACACGGGCATCCGGGCCCCCGCTCGGCGACATCCAACCACCACGTCGGTTATGATGTGCAAGGGGAAACGCTATGCGAGTCTTCTTTTCGGCGCTCTGCATCGTAGGATTCCTAATTCTCTATCCGGGTTTCGCCATCGCTCATTCCGACTTAGACGCGCTGCAGCCGCTCCATGGGAGCCAGCCGTCGCGCATTGAACCTTCGGTTCTGTCAAAAAGTCTCGAAAGCCATGACGCAAGCACAGTCGCTTCATTAGGTCAGCCCCTGGCTCCAAAAGAGAATCCAGCACCCCAAGCTCCCCCATCACCGGACACCAATACCTGTGCTCACATTCTTATAGTGCGGAAGCCCGGTGTGGATACACACATCGTCGGTAAAATTCCAAGACAATCGACTCCAAAAGTTCCAGAGGGAAAAGGTCCTCAGGTTTGTTCGGAGGACTTGCGCGGGGCAACGCCTATGCCACACAGGTCTCCGTTAGTGACTCCTCGCGCACGCCGCCCGCTAGGTCTGAATTCCGGAGCACCTCTGTCCGGAGTCAGGCCCTGAAGCCCTGATGAAGTCGGGGAGACTACCGGGCTATAGCTATTATCGAACCTCCAGTGCGGATAAATAGCGGTTGTCTTGGTGGGCGGAATTCCGGGATTACTGGGAGGGTTTGGTGGCGGAGGAGATGCAGGCATCGAGGGCCTGGCGAGTAGCGCGGGCCCAGCGAGGGAGCGCGCGATTCTCCATGTACTCGAGGACGGAGCCGCCACCGCCGAGAGTTTCGTTGAATTCGTAGAGGATCGGATTTTCGTCGGGCTCATCCTCGTCGCGCGGACGCACGAAATCGATGTTTTGATACGCCTTGAGTTGAGCTGCGACGGCGGGGCAATCGGCGGATGAGAGCGTCCAGGCGCTGACCTTTAGCTCGCGTTTCAATTCGTCGTAAGAGGCCGAGGGCTGCGCGGCATGAAGCGCGGCAAGCTGCTGATACAGCGACGTGCCTTGCGCTTCGCGAACGACGGCGCGGACAGAATGAGAATCCTGGGCGTCTGCGAGCACGATCGAATATTCGGGCAAATCGTTCAACCCGCTGCGATGAACGCGAACGGCGAGGAACTCGCCTTCGGCTTTCTTGATGGGGAAAAATTCCTCGAACGCGATCTGGAAATATTTGGCGACCCATTCATCTTGCGAGGAAGTCTGAGACCGCGCGGGACAGTAGCCGAGCGCAAGCGCGAAGAGCGCGACGATAATTTTGAGAGCGCGAAAATTTCGGTGCGGGGCGCGGCTCGCGTTCAGACGATCGCACACGAAGCTACCTCTTGGCGCAGGTCGGCGATGAACTGGTCGAGCGGGCGCGGGCCAAGGTCGCCCTTGGAACGGTGCCGCACCGAGACGGTGCCAGCTTCTGCTTCCTTGCCTCCGAGGACGAGCATGTACGGAATTTTTTGCAGTTGCGCGTCGCGAATTTTGGCTTGCAGTTTTTCGTTGCGGTCGTCTAGGTGGATGCGAAAACCCGCGGCCTTCAGCTCGGCGGCTACTTTTTGGGCGTACTCGATAAATTTGCCGCTGAGCGGAAGCACCGAAGCTTGCACGGGTGCGAGCCACGCGGGAAATGCGCCGGCATAGTGTTCGATCAGCACGCCGAAGAATCGCTCGACCGAGCCCCAAAGCGCGCGATGAACCATGAGCGGCGCGTGGCGACTGCCGTCTTCGCCGACATATTCGAGCTGGAAGCGGCGGGGCAGGTTGAAATCGAACTGCACGGTCGAAAGCTGCCAGGGACGGCCGATGGCGTCGACGAGTTTTACGTCGATTTTCGGGCCGTAAAATGCGGCTTCGCCGGGAATATATTTGTAGGGAACGTTCATGCGCTTCAAGGTGCTGGTGAGCGCGTCCTCGGCACGTTTCCAATCCTCGGGAGTGCCCGCGTAGATTTCAGGGTGCGCGGGGTCGCCGCCGGAAAGTTCCACTTCGTAGCGGTCGAATCCGAAAACGCGCAGAACTTCCCAGGCGAACTCGACGCAATCCTGAATTTCTTTTTCGATCTGCTCGGGCATGCAGAAGATGTGCGCGTCATCTTGCGTGAAACCACGCACGCGCATCAGGCCATGCAGGACGCCGGAGCGTTCATAGCGATAGACGGTGCCAAGCTCGGCGAGGCGGACGGGAAGTTCGCGATAGCTGCGGAGCCGTGACTTATATATAAGGATGTGGCCCGGGCAATTCATGGGCTTGAGCTGATAATCGGTTTTCTCGACCTCGACTGGGCCGAACATGTTCTGGCGAAAGAAATCGGCATGGCCGCTGGTCTTCCACAGGTCGAGACGCATGATGTGCGGCGTGAAAACGAGATCGTAGCCGCGGCGCTCGAGTTCGGCGCGCAGCCAGTCTTCCATTACGCGGCGGATCGCAGCGCCCTTGGGATGCCAGAAAATCAAGCCCGGGCCGGCTTCGTCTTCGATGCTGAAAAGATCGAGCTCCTGTCCGAGGCGGCGATGGTCGCGGCGCTTGGCTTCTTCGAGCTTGTGCAGATATTCGTCGAGCTCCTTGGGCTCGACGAAGCAGGCGCCATAAATCCGCTGCATCTGCTGATTGCTCTCGTCGCCCTTCCAATAGGCTCCGGCGACATTCATCAACTTGAAAGCCTTGATGCGGCCAGTGGACGGGATGTGCGGGCCGCGGCAGAAGTCGATGAATTTCCCGGTGGTGTAAAAGGAGACCATCGGCTCGGTGGCTTTTTCCTCGACCAGCTCGCATTTGAATTGCTGGTTCGATTTGCGGTAGAGCTCGAGCGCCTCGGCCTTGGGCAGGAATTTGCGCTCGTTGGGAATGTCCTTGGCCGCGAGCTCGTGCATGCGCGCTTCGATTTTGGCGAGATCTTCGGGCGTGAAGGGCTCGTCGCGAACAAATTCGTAGAAAAAGCCATTGTCGATGGGCGGACCGACGCCGAGCTTGACGTTGGGATACAGCTCGAGGACCGCGGCGGCGAGAAGATGTGCGGCCGAATGACGAAATACCTGCACGGCCTCGGGATCGCGTTCGGTGAGGATCGAGAGCTGCACGTTGCGGTCGAGCGGACGCGAAAGGTCGATCAGTTCACCATCGGCGCGAGCGACGAGGGCCGCCTTGGCAAGGCGAGGCGAAATGTTTTCGGCGATCTGAGCGGCTGTGGTCCCGCGAGGCACATCGCGGGTGGCGCCGTCAGGTAGCGTGATTTGAATATTTTCCATGTTGTGTGCGCTTTGCGGCGCAGATAAAGTCGCAAATTACCCTAACATGATAGCAGAGCGATTTCATCCCTCGTTGGTGTGAAGACTCGGGTTATCCGAGATTGCGAATGGATTTGTTTTGGGAACTA
>JASHRI010000308.1 GCA_030037435.1 Candidatus Acidiferrales bacterium
ACCGTGCGAACCCACGAAGCCGATGTCCGCGATCCAGTTGTGAGCGAACTCATACTGCAGGTCAAGGTTGTATTGCTGAATAAACGGGACCCCCAAGAATTCGCTGTCCCGAGTCGTGCCTAAGCCCAGCGTTCCGTTGTTGTCGGTTATGCTCGTCGCGCCATCCACAGCGTTGCCCGCATTCACTCTGAGCGTGCGAGGATCCCATCCGAGGATACCGACCCCCGGAGGAGTAGGTTGATCCAAGGAGTCGAACGGACTCGCCTCGACTACACCGTTATAAGGTGAATTGCCGCCGTTGTTATTCGCAAGCAGGTTGGCATAAACGGCATCGTAAAAGACGCCGTAGCCAGCACGGATTACGAACTTGTCACTAAATGGCTGCCAGGCTATGCCGATGCGGGGTCCGAAGTCACTGACCGGTGCCCCGTGGACGAGAGTCGCGTTCGTATTGAAATAGACTCCCGTAGCTCCGCCTGGATAACCTGCAAACATTCCGGCGGGCGCAGTTAATCCGCACGCTGTCGGCGCGAGCGGGTTGCCACACCGTTCGATGCTAGGGTTGTAGTTCGACTGCACTACATAGCCTGCGAGGGTGCCCACCAGATTATTCGGCGTACCTGGCCCGTTCGCCACCTGGTTTCCCAGAAAGAACGAACCTGTGTTCACCAGCGCCGCTTGAGAGGCCCACCCGTTGGTAAACAGGCCAGTAACGTCTGATGGATATCCGTCGTATTCCCATCGAAGGCCGAGGTTTAGCGTGAGCCTTCGGGTCACCTTGATGTCGTCTTCCACGAAAGAGGCAAACTCGTTGGCGCGCTGGTCATGGGGGTTGCCGTTGGCCTCGCCCAGACCGAAGAAGTTGACGACGATCCCGCCCGGCGCTGCGGCAGTTCCCGTGGCTGGCGCTCCGCTCGAGCTCGTAAGGAAATCGATGGTGTTCCAAAAGTCGAGGCCGCCTCTTCCAGGCAGGGTCCAGTTGTATTGAATGCGATTGATCCAGAAGCCGGTACGGATCGAGTGCCTGCCGTGATTCCACGAAATTTGTTCGTTGCCTTGGAAATAGTTGAAGAAGTTCGTTGCGGAGGCAAAGAAGTTGCCGCCGTTGTTCCAGCCTCCTTCGAATGGCACGCCCACGTTTGGCCCAAAAGCTGCACCGGCCAACCCTAACGTGGTAATCGTTGGTATTTGCAACGGTATCGGATTTATACCTTTGGCATTAGCTAGGTTGGCGCAATCTCCATTCGCCAGAGGCGGCGTGATCCCGACCGAACAAGACGTCAGATAGTTGCCCGGTGCCGCAACCGTGGTGGAACGCTGGAATGAAAAGAACGCTTCGTTCACCAAGTTACTCGTCGCCACTGTCGTCAGCTTGACGACTTCACTGTCAGCCGTGTACGTCACGTTTTCGGGGGCTCCGGGTTGGCACGGTCCCAAGCAGACGAATGGCTGGACCTGCGGATCTTTCGATGTGAAGAAGCGCTGCGAGATCGTATTCTTGGGGCTAAGGATATAGTCGAAATTGGCGAGGTATTGGTTCTCGTTCGCGCGAATCGGACTCGAAACAGCGATCGAACTGCACGGCCCCGTATAGCAATTTATCAACGGCACCCCATTTCGGAAGGGAATGCTGGGCACGTAGAAACCTTGGTTAAGTCCGCTTTTCGTTGCTGGCGCCCGCAGGAAATTGATCGCGACCAGGTTGATGTTGGTGTTGGCGTCGCTCAGCGTCGTCTGGTTCGGGGGATTGACGGTAACGCCCGTGCCGAATCCCTTGGAGCCGGCAAACACGCATCCCAGGTAGCCCCGATAGGTGTTGTAGTTGCATGTGGGATTTCCGGGAATGAAGTTCTGCGGAATGCTACCCGCTTCGTCGTTGCGGGTTCCGTCTGGTTCGCTGAAGGGCAACAAGGTGAGGCCCGTAGTTAGACCCGAAGCAAATCCATTGGTGCCGATGCCATTCAGTTGTCGAATTCCCTGGTATGACCCAAAGAAGAAAAGCTTGTCCCTTTTGATCGGGCCGCCGACCGTGCCGCCGAATAGATTCTCGTTCAATATCTCAGGCTTGTTGGCTTCAGCAAGCTCCTGTTGGGCATGCTTATTAAAGAAGTCGTTCGCATCGAGGAAGCTGTTGCGCCAGAATTCCCACACGTCACCGTGAAAACTGTTCGTACCGCCCTTGGTCACCACGTTGACGCTTGCACCCGGATTGCGGCCATATTCGGCATCATATTGCGAAGTCTGGATCTTGAATTCCTGAATTGAGTCCGGATTGGGGATACCGATACCCGGGAAGTTGCCAGACTGTGCTCCGCCGCCGCTGCCGTAGTTCGTTAGGGTGGCGCCATCCATCATGTAGTTATTCTGGTCGGAACCCATACCGTTTACGTTGATGTCCTGCGTCCCGTTGCCCACCGCTGCGGCGCTCGCTACGTTGGCCACGACCCCTGGTGAAAGGTCGATGATTTGCGTGTAATTTCGCGAATTGAGAGGTAGCGTGGTTACCGTTTGTGCTCCCACGAGGGTCCCAACGGTAGCGTTTTGTGTCTGGACCGCCTCGGCCGTCGACTCGACAGTTACTTGCTGCGATTGCGCTCCCACCTCAAGGCTGCGATTCAGCACCGGTGTTTCCGTCACATTCACTGTGACCGACGGAATTTCGGAGGTCTTGAAGCCGGGCGCCACAAACGAAACTGCGTAGTTTCCCGGCGGTAGTAGCGAAAACTTGTATGAGCCGTTTGAGTCGGTCGTAGTGGTTCGCGCCTGTCCGGTACCGAGATTTGTAGCTGTAACCGTCGCTCCTGAAATTACTGCTCCGGACGGATCTGTCACTGTGCCGGTCAGTCCACCGGTCGTCGCGGATTGAGCGAAAGCAGCAGGTACACAGAGGAAAAGCGCCACCAGGCAAACTAACAGCACACACGTAGCCTTCAGTGCAGCAATTCGTGAACTCATCGCCCACCCCTTTTGCCGATTCATCGGCTGCCACTCGACCAGTTAGACTTTCAATGGCCCTAGCCCTGGGGACATTTCCTGAGCAACGCGCACCACGCCACGCTTCGGTTAGATCAGTTGTAGTTTTCTTGCCTTGCCGGAACTAGAACTCCACCCTGGTACCACTACCCAGCCGAACCTAAGTTCCACCCGGTCACTTCGGTACAGCAGGCCTATACTGCGCCACATATCACAGTGGAAGAATCGATGTCAAGGAAATACGAGAGCAAAAACGCTCGCCAAGGCTGGCGTGGAATTAGCAGTTCCAGTACCAGCAGCGGCGAGTTCTCACCCAATCCAGCCCATTTGCTTTTTGTCATTTGACAACGCAATCGCCGCGGTTGATAACAATTCGGCCGGTGCCGCACCGGGCACCGTCGAATCCGGTAGTTGGAAGGGGACCACCACGATGCACATCGTTCTCGCACTCTATTCACAGCCGAAAAATCCAAATCATTTCAAGCGCTACTATGAAGAAAAGCATCTGCCTCTCGCCGTGCGGATGCCCGGCCTCTTATACAGTCGCCACAGTTTCTCGATCGCCGGGGTCGGCGCAGAATCTCCATTCTTCTGCATCTGGGAGGGAGCGTTTGCCGACGAAGCGGCCATGGGAGCCGCGATGCAATCGCCAATCGGGCAACAAGTGGCCGCCGATGTACCGAACTATGCGAGTGGCGGCGCCGCAATCGTGCACTTCGACGCGCAAAACGCTCCGCATGCCGGCGACGCGCGTCCTGGCAAGCACACGTCTTCCACCGAAGATCTTTTCGCAACGGGATTGCGATTGCGTCGTGAGATGCTAGGCCCGGCGCTCGCCGAGCAAGCCATCGACTCCGCCACGGATTTTACGCGTCCGCTTCAGGACATCGTGACGCGCTACTGCTTCGGCGAAGTCTGGACGCGCCCGCCGCTCGATCGCCGCACTCGCAGCATGCTGACCATTGGAATGCTTGTCGCGCTCGGCAAGCCGAATCAACTGAAAGCGCACGTCCAGGCCGCGATCCGCAACGGCGTCACCAAAGACGAGATTCGCGAAGTTCTGCTTCACGCCATGATCTATTGCGGAGTTCCTGCCGCAGTCGATAGCTTCACGCACGCGGCAGGCGTGCTAAAGGAAATGGGACTCGACTAAGGAGCGGAAACATGCGCGTGGGATTCATCGGAATCGGAAATATGGGTTGGCCGATGTCTACCAACATCGCCAAGGCTGGACACGACCTTACCGTGTTTGACCTAGATGCTGAACGCGTGAAGCGCTTCGCCGCCGAACATCACTGTCGCGCGGCCAATGGCCTTGCGCAGGTTGCGGACAACGACTTCGTCATCACGATGTTGCCCACGGGCCAGATCGTCCGCAGCGTCTTTCTCGACGCGGATGGAGGCGCCTTCGCAAAATCGTTGCGACCGAATACGCTGCTGATCGACATGAGCTCCTCCGATCCAGTCGGCACGCGACAGCTCGGGGCCGACCTCGCGCGCTTCCACGTTACGCTCATCGACGCGCCGGTGTCTGGCGCCGTTCCGCGCGCAAAGACCGGCACCCTCGCAATCATGATCGGCGGCAATGACAAGGAGGCCATCTCGCGCGCCAAGCCGCTGCTTTCGACCATGGGCGATCGCCTGTTTGAAACCGGCCCGTTAGGCTCCGGGCATGCCATGAAAGCGCTAAACAACTACATCGCCGCGGCAGGCTATACGGCAGTTGTCGAATCGCTTTTGATCGGCGAGCGCTTCGGCCTCGACAAATCCGTGATGGTCGACATTCTCAACGCTTCGACCGGCCGAAATTTCACCACCGAGTTCATGATCAAGGATCAGGTGCTGAGCGGCAAATTCGGAACGGGGTTTGCGCTCGGCCTGATGGCGAAGGACGTGAAGATCGCCGCAGATCTCGGCGAGGCAGTCCATCTGGACGCGCCGATCTCGCGATTGATTCGCGAACGCTGGGCGGTCGCGCGCGACCGGCTTGGCGCCACTCGCGACACGTCTGAGGCTCTGCTCGCGTGGAACGACGAGCTGAAACACTAAGCCGTTTGCTCGTCTAGTAGCGCCCTCTTCAAAAGAAAAGGGAGCCGCGGGGTGGGGTAGAAACGCCGGAGCGGCTCCCTTGTGTGGTACGGTCTCGAGTTATACAACGTCAGCGCTGGCTGCAAATCCTCCAACTAGAAGAACAAGTGCAACCCGAATTGGATCAGCCGCGGGTTCACGTTTGTGTGAATCATCATCACGTCTGTCGCCGCTGAGGGAATGGTTCCGGTGATGTTCTCGAAACCAATCGTTCCAAAAGACCCGCCTCCTGGATCAGCGAACTGTGGGTGGTTAAACGCGTTATAGAAATCTGCGCGGAACTGCAAATTGACTCGCTCGGTAATTTTGGTGTTCTTGAGCAGCGAGATATCCCAGTTGAATTGACCTGGCCCGAGGACGGCCCCAACACCCGAATTGCCGAAATTTGTTGCAGTAGCGTCCCCAAAAGCCACTGTCGGTGCCGGACAAAAACCAGCGAGATTGAAGTAGCCGGTGCCGTTCGTGGGGTTCGTGCTGACTTTCGAAATCATCGGCCCTTTGGCAAGAATGTTGGAATTGTTAAATCCCGGGCAATACTGAGCCGTCGACACGCCGTCGAGATAACTCGTCGTGCTCGTACCGAAAGCCGCGCCACTCGCCGGCAACGAGCCCACCGGTGCAGTGCCTCCCGCCTGGATGAAAGTCAACGGATCGCCTGATTGCGCGATGGTGATACCGGAGACGTTCCAACCGTCGAGCGCCCGGCCCGCAAATCCCTTCATTCCCTTTCCGATTGGCAGGTCGTAGCTGTAATTCAAGACGAAGCGCTGCGGACGATCGAATGAAACACGGCCATACTGGCATCCCATGCACAGGGCTTCGTTGATGTTAGCGCTCGGTCCAAAGAAAACCGTAGAGAGGTCCTTGTCCCATGTGTAGGCCGCTTGCATTGAGAACCCGTGGGAGAACTGGTGGCGTACAGTCACCTGCAAGCTGTTGTAGTTCGAATAACCGTTATTGTCCGAAGCGGCCAGACCATCCGTCTGGTAGCCGGAAATTGGCACGCGAAATTGGGCGTTCGCGGCGGTATTGCAAATGGCAGTCGCACCACTCCCGGTGCACAGAGAACTAAACTGGTTGGTCGGTGTCGCCAAGGTTGCTTGGTTGTGATTGTGGTTGTAGTTCAGCAGGTTGATTCCGGTCGATCCTACGAAGCCCACATCCAGTACCCATCCGTGCACGAATTCATACTGAACGCCCAAGCTATACTCTTGCACGAGCGGCGTGTGAACACTCTGTGGGTCAAAAGGCGTACTCAGGCCGGAATCCGCGCCTGTGGCTGCGTCCGCAAAGCGAGGCGCAAAGCCAAGGCCAAAATCGCTGTTGCAGTTAGGGTCTGAGGGCATGCACACGAGACCGATGGGCGGATAGGGCACGGCGATCGTTGCTGCCAGCCACCGGCTGCTCGGGGGGCTATAGTCGTACGTAGCAGCGTAGGGATATCCTTGTTCGTAGGCGTGGACAACACTGTCCAGTCCGACGCGGTCGTAAAAAATGCCGAACCCGCCGCGCACTACTAAGTTGGCGCTATTCCGAGGCTGCCACGCAAATCCGAATCGCGGAGCAAAATTGCTATACGGCGCGTGACCTTGAATGGAATTCTCGTTCAGCGCAGTGCCCACACCCGCCGGTGGCGGTCCGAAATGCGCCGCAAAGTTGCTGGGGACCACATACTGCGTAATTCCATTCGGATTAGTCGAATCGAAGGCCGTCGGAACCACCGAAGTTGGTGCCATGCGGTCTAGCCACACCTGCGTCAGCCTGCCGAATTTGTCGCTGAGCAATCCGAAATATTCCCAGCGCAAGCCCAAATTCAAAGTCAGGCGCGAGTTCACTTTCCAATCGTCCAAGACAAACGCATTTTGATTGTCCAGTTGATAGAAGTGGGTGATACCTTGTTCTCCCGTGATGCCCTTCACGCAGAACAAGCACCCGACGTTCCAGCCGGGACCGGCGAAGGGGCCAGACGTCGCAAAACCTCCGGCTCCGAGACCGCCTGTGCCAAGGAAGAGCAACAAACCTTGCTGAAGTCCCGCATCCACTAGAGGCCAATTCGTCCACTCATATTCGTAGCCGGCGCGGATGCTGTGTTTTCCGTGGTTCCAAGAGATCTGGTCGGCCGCCTGAAGTTGGTTCGTTGGCCCGAAAAAGGGCAGAAGGCCACCGAAAATCGTGAAATTGTCAATCACGTCGATCATCGTCGGAGGTTCGTCAAAGCCAGGAACCATTGGCTGCAATCCCAAGAGCTGGGGCGTGCCGCCTGGGGGCATGGCTTGAGTCGCCGAAGCGTTGTTGCGCTGGTAGGACACTCGCACTTCATTCACGAAATTGTTGGTTACTAGCGATGTTAGCTTCAGTACTGCTGCTTGGTTGCCCCAAGGCGTCACCACTGGCGTCCCCGGAAGAACGCCGCCAGCTTGCCCCAAATACAATGTCTGCGGGTTCTTGGTGTAGAAGTACTTTGTGGTCAGAGTGTGCTTGCTATTGATGATGTAATCGCCATTTGCGGTGTATTGATTCTCCGTGTATAGAGCGGGAACCGTGAAATTGCAGGTGCCTGCCGCATTGCAAAACTGCGGGTCCGATGCCGGTGCCGGAATATAGTAGTTGTTCGGCACTCCAGCCTTTGGCCCGGTCTGAAGCTGGAAAATCCTGAGTGACACCGGATTCGTAATTCCCATTGCTGATGCAAAAGCCTGCGCTGTCGCGTCGCACTCGCCAGCGATGGTTCCCATGTCGGGAACTGAGGGCGGAGTCGCGCATGTGCCGCGCGACCCAATGGCCGCGAACGGATTTAGGGAAGTCGGGAGCAATGCCCCGAATGTTTCACCTTGGGCCGCTACACCGTTCTTGCCTCGCGTTCCGCGATAGCTGAAGAAGAAGAACAACTTGTCCTTCTTGATCGGGCCGCCTAGCGTTCCGCCGAACTGGTTTTGGTCCAAGACCTGGTGCGGCGCGCCCGGCGACTTGACGAAGAAGAAATCGTCCGCGTTCAAAATCGAGTTGCGAAAGAACTCAAACGCCGTTCCGTGAAACGCATTGGTGCCGGATTTGGTGGTCAGGTTCACATTGGCGCCCGGGTTGCGGCCGTAGCTGGCGTCATACGTCGACGTCTGCACCTTAAACTCCGCAATCGCGTCCGGGCTGGGAATCGGTATGCCCGTGTAGATCGTCCCGTCGTTCGCGCTTCCAGAGTTTGCGATGTTATTCACCGCCACGCCATCCATCTGGAAGTTGTTCGAGCCCGGGTTCACGCCGTTCGCGCTGATGTCCTGCGTCCCTTTTCCGACTTCCGTTGCGTTGGCCACACCCGCGTCTGTGCCCGCAGACAGGCTGATGATTTCGGTGTAATTACCATTAGCCATCGGCAGCGCAACAATCTGGTTGCCCGTAACAGTTGTGCCAAGCGTCGAACTCTCCGTCTGCAGCACTTGGGCCGTGCTCTCGACCGTCACTTGCTGCGTTACGGCGCCGACTTCCAATGCCTGGTTAACGGTTGCGGTCTCGGTCACGTTCACCGTCACCGAGCCGACCTCGGCCGTCTTAAAGCCCGACGCGCTGAACTTGAGCCCGTAGTTGCCCGGCGGCAATAGATCGAACTTATAGTCTCCAGCCGCGCCGGTGATGGCCGTACGCGCTTGGTTGGTTCCAAGGTTGGTCAAGGTCACCGTTGCATTCGCCACGGCAGCGCCGGAAGGATCGGTCACCGTACCGGCGATCGCGCCAGTTCCGGCCGATTGTGCCTGCGCAATGGACGCGCACAGCAATAGCGCCGCCACGCAGCTGAATAGAGAATAGAGGAGCTTGCTTCCCGCAAATCGTACTCTCATGGAACACCCCCGTCGGAGTTGTCGGCCGTCACCTAAATGGATTGTTCGTTTTGCCGCACCCTCGTGAGCGCTGGCATCGCTGCAACGTTGGGGAATCGCCGGAAAGAAAGTCCTGTTTCGAATGCAGATCAGGACGCTTGTCAAGCGCCCTCACCCACATCAACAAGAAACCGACTGGCGGTTTCCGACCGGCCGAACAAATGACCCCGCTGAGCACCCACCCAATGCCCTTTGGCGCTCTCAATTCGAAAAGCGGCGCGGTTTGATTGCTATTGTCCTCCTCGCCGAACTGGCGATGTCTCGATTTCGGATCGGACAAACAATCGTCGACATTGCGACACCTTACGTCGGGCAGGAGAGGTCATTGAACTGTCACAACTGACAGCAGTGCTCCTTTGCGACTGTACGGTTGTGCGGAGACGTTTGGCCGAACGAGTAGCACGATCGCAGTCAAGACGGGTTGTTGGGTAGATTTAAGGAAGGAATATGCTGATTCTGATTGCTTCTACGCTATGGCCGCGAGCGCCTCAGCTTCTCCAAGGTAGCGCGACACGTCTGAGGCTCTGTTCGCATGGAATGACGAGCAGCCTCTACCGCAAAAGAAGGGGAGCCGCGGCGTTGGGGTGGACACGCCGAAACGGCTCCCGTGTGTGGTGCCAATCTCGAGTTGTACAGTTCCGTGCTAGCTGCAACCTCCTCTCAGAAGAACAAGTGCAGCCCGAACTGGATCAGCCTCGGGTTGACGTTTGTGTGAAGGATCATCACATCCGACGCCGACACAGGCAAAGTCCCTGTGA
>JASHRI010000025.1 GCA_030037435.1 Candidatus Acidiferrales bacterium
AAGCAGTCGGGGGATAGGCGATAGGAAAGAGCAAAACCGCCCTCCTCTGAATGGCACAGCGTGAGAAGTTGCATTGGCTCCCTAGGCGCGAGCGCGCTCCCCCAGGATGTCCCTGCATCACTGACGAGCCGTGGCGGCTTTGGCCATGGCTTTCTTCTCTTCGCCTGGATCCTGAGCCGTTTTGCCGGAAACGTCGATCGTGACTTGATAAATTGTGCCGGTGAACGGGAACGGCGACGAGTACATCTGCGAGACTGGGGATCCCGAGTTGCGACCGACCGCCAGGCCGCCTCCGATTCCTATAACGAGCGGAATCGTCACCGGGAAATCCGCTTCACCGGCGAGCTTACCATTGACGTAGAGGCGCGCGTGACCGGGAACGCCCTTGCCCTTGGCGGGATCCGGTTTGCCCGTTGGCTCGAATTCATAGCGCAACTGAGCCTTGCCTTCGGGCAAGATCTGCGGAGACTCCACCCGGTATTCCGCGACATCCACGTAGTTGTGAACGTAATGCAGCTTATTTTCCTTGATGAAGAGACTGTACCCACCTTCGTTGCTGCCGTGGCAGACGATCACTCCTTGAGCGCCGCCCTTCGGGATTTCGACGTCAGCCGAAATGCTGTGCGCGCGGTTGAGAATCTTCGCCGCCGTAAATTCCGGAACAACTTGCGTACCGGGATAGTAGACGTAGGCTTTTCGTTCCTCCGCAATCTGCGGGCGCTCATCCACCAGACGGAGGGTTCCGCGGCTGTCGATTGGGAAGACTTTGTATTTGCCTGCCTCGGAGTACCAGAGAGCGATCATTTCGATCAGTTTGTCGCGGCGCGAAGCGGCAAGATTCTCCGTTTCGGTGGGATCTTCGGCGACGTTGTAGAGTTCCCAGCCCTTGGCATCGAGCTCACGGAGTTTTTCTTCGGTGAGTACCATCTCGCCAAATCCCATCTTAGCCTCGGTGAAGGAGGGTCCAGGGAGAGGACACACGGCTCGCCAGCCGTCATGATAGATGGATCGGTGCCCGAACATTTCGAAATACTGAGTGTGATGCCTGGTTTCCGCTTTCGCGTCGTTGAATGTCTGGGCGAAGCTGAGACCTTCGATCGGAGATTGTGTAACGCCGCGAATCTGTTCGGGCGGCTCGATGTTGAGGGAGTCTAGAACCGTGGGGACCAGGTCAATGGCGTGCGCGTATTGGTGGCGAATTTCGCCTCTCGCCTTGATACCTTTTGGCCAATGGACCAAGAGAGGATCGGCAACACCGCCCCGATAGGTTTCGCGTTTCCAACGACGGAACGGAGTATTGCCGGCGAACGTCCAGCCCCAAGCATAGTGATTGAAGTATTTGGGACCGCCCAGACCATCAATCGCCGCGAGATTCGCTTTCAGGTCGTCGGGAACGTTGTTGAAGAACTTGTTTTCGTTGACCGATCCGTGAGGCCCGCCTTCTGCGCTCGCGCCATTGTCGGATACCGCCATGATGAGCGTGTTATCGAGCTCTCCGAGCTTCTCTAGAAAACCAATCAGTCGGCCGATCTGATGATCTGTGTGCTCAACAAAGCCCGCAAAAACTTCCATCATGCGGGCGTAGAGCTTCCGCTCATCGGCGGAGAGCTTTTTCCAGTCCTGTACATCCGGATCGTGACGTGAGAGAGCGGCAGTTTTCGGGATGATGCCGAGCTCCTTTTGGCGCTTGAAGACTCTGTCGCGGTAAGCATCCCAGCCGTCGTCGAATTTGCCCTTATATTTGTCGGCCCATTCTCTCGGGACGTGATGTGGGGCGTGGTTAGCGCCGGTCGCGAAGTATAGGAAAAATGGCTTGTTCGGTGCGAGTTGCTTGGCGTCGGCAATGAATTCGATAGCGCGATCCACGAGGTCGACCGTCAGGTGATAGCCCTGCTCGGGAGTCCTTGGCGGATCAACCTGATGGTTGTCGTAAACCAAGTCTGGATAATATTGGTGCGTGTCGCCGCCAAGAAAACCATAGTAACGGTCAAAGCCGCGGCCGAGCGGCCACCGATCGTAGGGTCCGGCAGCGCACGCTTGTTCCGAAGGCGTAAGGTGCCACTTGCCGATCGCATACGTGTTGTAGCCCTGGCCCTGCAGAATCTCCGAAAGGAAGCCATTCTCGAAAGGGATATTCCCGTTTGAGCCGGGGAACCCCGTAGCGCCTTCGGTGATGCAGCTCATCGCGTTCGAATGGTGGTTACGACCGGTGATGAAACAGGAACGCGAGGGTGAGCAAAGCGCAGTCGTGTGTAAGTTGGTATAGAGAAGACCATTGGCGGCGAGCTTGTCTAGATTGGGCGTACTGATCGGCGAACCATAGCATCCGAGCTGACCATAGCCCGTGTCATCGAGCACGATGAACAGAACATTAGGTGCCCCCGGTTTGGCGCGCATAGGTGAAGGCCATGCGGGTTCGGATTCGCCGATTGTACGGCCCATGCGACCCGGGAAGGCTGTGCCAGGTTTGTACTCTTTGAGCGCCATGCTGTCCTCCAAACGGGCCGTTGTGTGCAGCTTAAGAACCACTGACGATTTCGCACAGCTTCCATTGCGTTTACGACTGGCAAGAATGACAGGGGCCGTCGAAAGCAGTCGAAAGTCTTAGTGCGCGATTTCAATCAGCCAGTGTAGGGGTTCGGAGGCGCAGGGCGGTGAATTCGTATGACTTCATCCCGTACTTCCATTGCA
>JASHRI010000309.1 GCA_030037435.1 Candidatus Acidiferrales bacterium
GAAAAACTGCTGCCCGGTGAAACCGCATACGTCACGATACCAACCGGCCATGCGCAGGACACCGTTCAAATTCCTAACCCAGCTCTCACCTTCAAGCCCCAGATGACCCCTGTAGCGCTACAGCAACTCTATAAGCGCTATAACATCTCCAGGGAAGCTTCCACCACGCACCTCGGCGGCTGGCAGACCGTATGGAAAATGGGCCCTCAAAATCAGATGACTCCGATCGCCGTTCAGGTCGGAATTACGGACTACAACAACACTCAGTTGCTGCAGGGCAACGTGAACGTGGGCGATGTGCTGGTCACTTCCGAGGAGAGCAATAGGGGCGAATCGAACTCATCCCGAGCGCCGTTCATGGGCGGCAGGGGCCCCGGGGGGGGGCCGCCGCGATGATGACTCGACAGGGCGCAAAGCGAGGTGAAGCATGAATCCGAGGGAAGTAATTCGCGTTGCCCTTCGGGCTCTGGCGCGCAACAAGATGCGTACGATCCTCACCATGCTCGGCATCATCATCGGCGTGGGCGCGGTGATCTGCACCGTGGCCATCGGCGAAGGCGCCAGCGAGCAGGTGCAACAGCAGATCCAGGCGCTCGGCACCAACATGATCATGGTCTTCGCCGGCAGCGTAAATTCCAACGGCGTGCGCATGGGCAGTGAAGCAACCAAAACGCTTACTGCCGACGACGCCTACGCGATCCTCGCGCATGTGCCGAATGTTTCAGCCGTTTCGCCGATTGCGTTTTCGTCGGTTCAGGTGGTAAACGGCAACCAGAATTGGTATACCCGCGCCTTCGGTGCTTCGCCCGAATACACCCAGATTCGCAATTGGCCTGTGGTGGAGGGCAGTTCCTTCTCCCAGCGCGATGTCGACGTTGCCGCCGACGTCTGCGTGATCGGCCACACGATCGTCACAGAAATCTTCGGGGACCAGAACCCCGTTGGCATGACGATCCGGGTTCAAAACCTACCCTTCCGCGTCCTTGGGGTTTTGGAAACCAAAGGCCAGTCTCCCACCGGCGAAGACCAGGACGACGTGATGGTCATGCCTTACACGACCGTGCAGAAGAAAATCTCCGGGATAAGCTGGGTGCAGTTGATCATGGTCTCCGCCACCTCTCAGCAAGTGATGCAGCAGGTTCAGGACGGAATCTCGGCGCTGCTACGACAGCGCCATCACCTCCGCACCGACGAAGACAACGATTTTATTATTCGCAGCCCCAACGAATTCGCCCAGGCAGCCGCAGCCAGCTCGCTCGTGATGACGATCTTGCTCGGCGCCATCGCTTCCATTTCCCTTCTAGTGGGCGGAATCGGAATTATGAATATCATGCTCGTGTCCGTCACCGAGCGCACCCGCGAAATTGGCGTACGCATGGCCGTGGGCGCCACGGAGCAAGATGTCCAGCGGCAGTTCCTCAGTGAGGCCGTCGTTCTAAGCTCGCTGGGCGGGATCGTTGGAATTCTACTCGGTGTGATCGGCTCCGCGACCATTTCGCGGATTTTGGGCTGGTCCACGTTTGTTTCACCGTCGTCCGTCGTTATCGCGGCAATCTTCTCCGCCGGCGTCGGCATCTTTTTCGGCTACTACCCTGCGCGAAAAGCTGCAAGGCTCGATCCCATTGAGGCGCTCCGATATGAATAGGTTCCTCCGGTCTCTCGCATTTCTATCTCTGCTCTTCGCGGGCGCTTCGCTTGCTGGCCTCGCTTTGGCTCAGGGACATCGGCCGCCCGGCGCTCCACCGCCGGGTTTTCCGCGCCCTGGGGCGCAGCCGCCGGCCACCACTGCTCCAAAGCCTAATGCCCCAACTGCAAGCCCACCCCCGGCTGCGCAACTTCACTCGCCGACCAAAGAAGAGGTCAAGACAGCCACTGGCGAGGAATTCTTCATCGTTGCGTCCATCGACCTGCCGAAATCGCAACTCCTGGTCAAGCGCCCCACGGAAGTCACCGAGCTGATGCTCATCACTCCGCAAACCAAGCTCCTCAGCGACACCGGCCAGACTCTCAAACTTTCCGATTTCCGCGCTGGCGACACAGTGTGGGCGCTGGCCAACGGCAGCGGACCGCAGGTCACCGCAAAGCAGATTCGCAAAGGTCAGATGACCGTAGCCGATCTCCACCGCTACTATCTCGACTACCCGGAAATCCGCTGACCACGAGCGCTTCACGCCATTTGTGACCTGCGCTCCGAACCATCACTCTGCGTTCTCTCAATTGGCAGGAGTCTGGCAAAGCTGATATATAAGCCCGCGTGAGCCTCGAACACCATCCACCCATCACTCGCCGCGATCTGCTTCGCGGTGCCGCCACCGGGATGGCCGCGCTGACCTTGGGTCGCAATCTTAAAGGCGCTCAGCGGCCGCCTAATATTCTGTTCATTCTGGCCGATGACCTCGGCTACGCCGACCTTGCCTGTTACGGTCGTCCCGACATCAAAACGCCCAACATCGATCATATCGCCGCGACGGGAGTTCGTTTTCTGCAAGCGTATGCGAACTCCGCCGTCTGTTCCGCTACGCGAACGGCGCTGATTACGGGCCGATATCAGGATCGCCTGCGCATTGGTCTCGAGGAACCTCTGGGAGCGAACCGCGATGTGGGCCTGCCTCCGGGTCATCCCACCTTGCCGTCTTTGCTGAAGAAAGCCGGTTACAGCTGCACTTTGATTGGCAAATGGCATCTTGGCTATCTGCCGAAATTTGGTCCCCTCAAGAGTGGCTACGATCACTTTTACGGATTCCGAGGTGGTGCGCTCGACTATTTTTCCCATTCGAACGGCCGCCAAGACGACTTCTGGGAAGACGATGTCCCGATTCATCAAGCCGGCTACCTGACTGAGCTTCTCGGTGGACACGCCGTGCAAGTGATCCGCACCTACGCGAAATCCGAGCAGCCGTTCTTGCTCAGCCTGCACTTTAATGCGCCACACTGGCCGTGGGAAGGTCCTGGTGACGAAGCGGAGTCCCGTCGCTTGCAACAACCGGGAAGCGGAGGGCTGTACGATTTTGATGGCGGATCGCAGAAAACGTACCGAAACATGGTAGAGGCCATGGACCGGCAGGTTGGACGTGCTCTCCAAGAGCTCGATTCAAGCGGGCTCACCGAGAACACGATCGTGATTTTCACCAGCGATAACGGCGGCGAGCGCTTTGCGGACACCTGGCCCTTCACCGGCAAAAAAACGGAACTCCTCGAAGGCGGGTTGCGAATTCCATCGCTGATCTCATGGCCAGCCCGCATTCCGCAAGGTCGAACCACGGATCAGGTGTCCATCAGCATGGATTGGATGGCAACGTTACTGGAAGCTGCTGGAACGCGACCCGATCCAGCCTTCCCTCTTGACGGAATCAGCCTCCTCCCAATGCTTGCTCAGAACAAGCCACCCGTGCCGCGCAAGTTATTCTGGCGCTACAAGGCAAACGCGCAACGCGCCGCGCGCGATGGCGACTACAAATTCCTCAAAATTCTCGACAACACATTCCTCTTCAATGTGGTCGATGATCCGTTAGAACGCGCCAACCTGAAAGAGCGCCACAACGACGTCTATCGGCGCTTGGTTCGCGAATGGTACGACTGGAATGCCACGCTGCTACCCGAGATTAAAGACAGCCTGACGGCCAGTTTCGACGGCAAGCAGCTCGCCGACCACTTTGGAGCAAAACCTGCGAATCAGACGCCCGACATTCCAACGCCTCCGGACGATCAATGATCGAAGTCCTCTGGGTCGAAGCATTGCTAGACTGAGATTGTCGCGCCCCACCTGAGGTTCTCCCATGATCAACGCTCTCAACCTCTTCTTTCTGGCCAACCTGGCGCTGTCGTTTTATCTCGTCGGTGCGATTTGGGCGATAGAGGTCGACATCTTCCGATCCTGGCAGCTAGTGGATGCAAGCGCCTTCGCCACCGTCCAGAAGGTTCACTGGCAGAAACTCGCGTATTGGGTTTTCGCTCCGTTGGCGCTCGCGCTAGCAGGATCCATTATCCTCGTTTGGTATCACCCTGCGGGATCGCCCGCCTGGGGCATCTCGGGGAATCTGGCGTGTCAGGTTATTTCCCATTTGTTGACGGCGATTCTCTGGGGGCCGTGCCAAGCGAAGCTCAGCAGGGACCCGGCAGGACCACAAAGCATCTACCTTGCCAAGATCCTTAGAACGCATTGGATCAGAACCACGCTTATCAACACATGCGTGCTCATTATGCTCGCCTGGGCAGTCAAACTATTCGCAACAACGTGAGTCCAGAGACTTGCCTAGGCGAACTAGTTTGCGAATCGAGGGGCAGCATATGGATGGGTTCGCGGCGAGTGAGTCCGATCACCTAGTTGTGTATAATCGACCAGCTAGCGTCAGCATGGGCGGGCGTAGTTCAATGGCAGAATAGAAGCTTCCCAAGCTTCGGACGTGGGTTCGATTCCCATCGCCCGCTCCAAAAACCCCGATGACTCTATTGCCCTTACGCGGCTGAGTCGGCTGAAACGCCCATAAAACGGACCTTTGGGGGATGCTAGTTGGACGCTCGGATTTCAATTGCACGCTCATGCTGTCTGAAACTCTGACACGTGAGATGTTCCGTGCCTCACACCGGAGGAGATTGTCGAGCTTGCGCACCAGAGATAGGATTCCGGCGCCAGTCGTACAGGAACACCGCAGACAGTCGGATCCGGCCCGACCACGGCACCTCAATCGCAGGCGGCAGCAGCATCGCTGTCGCCAGCAATCCCTCACAGATTTTGAAAGGGCTCATAGGCGCGCTCCAACCACGATTTTGTCAGAGAGTCATTCGGAACACGCTCAGCTTGACTGTGTTGTCGTCGTACGCGAAAACACTGGATTTCCGGCTTGACCGCCCGCCAAATGATCCTATGATGACGGCGTCCGGCGCGCGGTAAACCTGCGGGTCGGGGACGACAAGGAGCCAACGTGAAACAACCGCTGCTTGGGATCGTTGCTTCGGTGCTCGTGATCGCCATCTCACTGGGCTTCATCGCGCTATTCGCGTTTCCTATTTTTGCGACGTGGGTTTCGTTTTTGACGATCTGCTTCATTCCGATGCAGATCGTCACGTCCGTCACCTGGGGATGCAAGCATCCGGGCTTCGCCGCCGCGCGCCCGCAGCCCGCGAAGGGCATTCTGCTGACGCTGATGGCGCTGTTGGTGGGCGCGATCGTAGCCGCAATCCATTTCTCCACCGTGGGCGGCGGAATCAATCCACCGACACCGATGCTGGCCATGTGCATCATCGCATCGGTGATCATCGCGTTCTGGCTCGCGATCATGTGGGGCGGCTGGCCGTTCAATAAGCTGATCAAGAATCCGGTCGGCGCGGGGTTCGCGATTCTCGTTGCGTCCTACGTCATCAACTATCTGCTGTTCCGGCTGCTGTTCAACTACGGATTTATGCGGGGCGCGCCGGTGTACGTAGCGGCGCTCGATCCGCACGGGCCGTTCAACGCCTGGAGCGTGCTGGTGTTTTACGTCACGGTGATCGCCGCGATGTTTCTGTCGCTCAACTTCGATCTGTGGCCTTTCACGGCATTTCCTTCGCTGATGAAACAGCCGGTGCTGGGGATGGTCTGGACAATTACGGCGCTGGTCCTTGGAGGCCTCGCATTCTATCTCGGCGTAAACGCGATAGGAATGGACGTCGTGTCGTTCATGGTGCGCGCTCCTATACCTTTCATTTTCGGCACCATCATCGTCTTGAACATGTTGCACGGATCGCTGTTTGGCAAGCTGGCTCAACCGCTGAAGGGTGTCTTGAACGCGATTGCGTCCGCCGTGATTGGAGTCGCGCTCGCGGAAATCTTCGGATTTTTGGCGCCGGTGGTAACCGGTGCGGTCAAGCCGGGCCCACCCAACTACGATTTCGAGATATGGCTCGCCTCGGCGCTGTTGGCTGTGACGTTCCCGTTCCTGATTTTTTACGCGGAGTTCTTCAGAATGTGGCCGCTGCACAAGGAGCCAGAGGAGACGACCGCGGCTCCCCCGCCAAGCTCGCCACCAGCGGCTACGTAGCTCGCATCAGGGCGCGACCAAATGTCCGGTAATCCCGCTAGCCGTGTCTTACTGAAACCGCGACGGCAATCGGAATTGGTCATGACTTTCTCGAGATATCGCCTACGGTGTTGCGTTTGAGCTCCACTTCAAGGGATCTTGCGCGTCTTCCGAACCGAACGGCGAGCGAGCGAGCTCGGTCAGCAGCGGCTTTGTGCGGAGAGGCTGAATCTCATGGAGGTGGTTCCTAAGGGCAGCGACTATGGCTCCGCGCTGGCTCTCATTCAGCACGTTTGCCAATAATTCCAGCGCAAAGTGGACGACGTCGTGATGGTGCAATTCTTCATCAGTGACTTCCTCGGTTAGTTCGAGCCAAACCTTATGGAGCAGGTCAATCTCCTTCGGGGTCAGTCGCGGTGCATGCGGACCGAGGTAGAAGATTTGCTCCTGTCCCGATGGGGCAAAAATTTCGAGGGTTACACGTGCGCGAGGCTCCGGCAGTCGCTCCCAGGCGATACCAATATCGCGTGCTTGCTCGGTGACGGTCATTTTCGAAGAGCTGCCACTGACAATCGTTCCCGACTGAAGATTAGTCGCAGTCCGCAGGACTCCGTCCCACAAGTCGTTTGCAGCAACCACAGTCAATCGAACCGGTTTGCCCTCTTTTTCCGCAACTGACAGTACCCGGGTGAATAGGAGCTGCTCGATTTCGCCGAAAAGTTGCTCTGGAGAGAGGTCCAACTCGCCGGACGGAGCGCGGGACAGGAATCGGACGTGCAGGGCGACAACCTCTGCTTGACGCTTCCGCGCGCGCCTAAGCGCAGCTTCCAAATGGTAGAGCGCGTAGTGGGTACTCACCGGAACCAGGATATTTCCGGGCTGCACACCCACGTTCTCGACTGTCGCCTCACTCGCGGAAGCCAAGTTGAATCGATCGAGTTCAACATGCCTTTCGCCACGCCTTTTCTGAACTCGTTTTTCCGAGATCTCAAAGCCGGCAAAAAGAGCTCCAGAAAATAGGACCCCGGATACGGTCGCCGCCGGTTTCGTGAATAGATTCACAAACGCTATCGCAAAAAGGACGACTGTAATCGCGGCAACGCCGATGGGTAATTCGCGGCCGCCGATTCGAAGATTGACCGGTACTCGGAATTCTCTTTTTTGAGGTTGGGTGTACCGGAGAACGAAGACCGCCACGCCGTTCAAGACAAAACTCCAAATCACGCCGAAAGCATAGAGATTGGCGAGAAACGTGACGTCGCCGCGGCTCAGCAGAATCATCAGCATTTGCAACACCACGACGGAATTGATAATGCGATACGACGTGCCATATTTCGGATGCGGCTGCCGGAACCAATCAGAAAGCACCCCGTCTTCCGATACGCGATTCAGCACGCCGTTTGAGCCGACAATAGCAGTGTTGACCGCCCCCGAGAGGATCAGCGTGCCCACAGCGACAACGAATATGTGAAACGCAAGTCGCGCAACAAATGGCCCTTGCAGATTCATGGCCAGGCCGCCGATCAGATTTTCGAAGTAGCGCGGCCGGATCGTGTCGGGAATGATCATCACGGCAAAGAACGATACGAGCGATGTAAACACCAGGCTGTAGATGAAGATGACCAGAGCCGCTTTTTTCAAATTGGGCAGTTTGGGATGTTCAATTTCGCGGTAAACCTGAGCGAGAGACTCGGCTCCGCTCATCGCCAGAACGGAGTGGCCCAACGCAATCAGCACCGCCAGCAGCGAAAACGTGGCCGCGATGCGGCTGTGCGCGAGCCATCCCAGCGCGTGCGGAGTCAACGTGATGTTTCGCGCGACCGGCGACGGAGGAATGTGGACGCCTCGCACGTACAGCGTATAGCCGCACCATGCGATCAAGCCGATCACCATCGCCGTCGTGAGCTGCATGATCCACAGCGCTTTCTCGCTCGATTCGGTGATGCCCTTGACGTTCTCCCACCAAAAATAAAGTGTCGCCAGGATGGCAAAGATTTCCGCTGCTGAACTGGCGTTCAGCGCCATATGCACATGGGCGTACGCAAGCAATTCATTCAGCAAACCGGCCAGGTATCGGCCCGCCGCGACGCCGCTGATGGGTCCGGTCAGAACGTAGTCGAACATGAGGGCGGAGACAGAGAACTTGGCGAGCGTACCGCCCATTGCTTCCTTGACCACGCGATACACACCGCCGCGCACGAACATGCTGCAGCTCTCGATGTAGAGCTGGACCACGGCGTAGGAAAGCAGCATCGTTGCGAGGATGAACCAAGGTGCGGTTTTGCCGATGAACTGTTCGGCTTCGCCGCCGGCATAGTAGGCCGAAGAAGCGAGGTCGTTGAGAACGATCGCCGCTGCACGCCAGTACGAAATGAACGCCAGCATGGCCGTGGTGGCCACCAGCACTTTAGCGACAGGCCGCCGGTCATGTGGTGAAACTGCAGGGGAGTTAGCGCCCATGTACCTGGGACATTGTGCCTAGGCCTTCATGGCATACCTTCGCTTCGTATGCCTGCGACGAATACGCCCCGAACGCAAGGCGCGTGGCCGAGACGCACCTTGCGGCCGGGCGTACACTGCAAACTCAAAACAGCGCTTCTTCGCTCCGAAGTCGCCGACTGAATCTTCCGAATGGCTTCTCTGGATTCCGTTAACTTCCGGTCTGCGAATCCTGGCAAAGCCCATCCTTGATTAGAGCGCAGCGACACCACGTTCCTGATTCCGAATGCGTATCGCCTCGTCGACTTTGGAGACGAAAATCTTCCCGTCTCCGATTTTTCCCGTCGCGGCGGCTCTTAGAATTACGTCAATAATCGAATGGACGAGCTTATCGTCGGTCACGATTTCGATTTTGATTTTGGGCAGCAGGTCAACGCTGTATTCGTGGCCGTGATATGTCTCCGTGTGTCCTTTTTGCCGGCCGTGGCCACGCACTTCGGAAACAGTCATGCCGTCAATTCCCAATTCGACCAGACCGCTCTTGACGGCATCGAACCTGTTGGGCTGAACGATTGCTTCGACTTTTGTCACCTGCGTTCCTTTCGGTATCGGGATCACTAGCGCGGCCCCGAACGTGATTTTTTGCCTCGAAACCTGGGCCAGCCTCGTGTCCTTGTCTTCGAGAACGGAGGCTGGCCGGAGCTACATTGCAACTAGTCACCGTGCTGCGCGAGCGGCGAACGAGAAAAGGCAGCTGGCTCGGGCAAGACCGTCTCTTTGCCCATGCCGGCCGGCGCGCCCAGCGAAGACAAAACGTATTCGGGATAGGCCGATATGCCGTGTTCGTGTAGATCCATCCCGAAGGTCTCCGCTTCCGCGGGGAGGCGAAGCAACCCGATGGCATTGACTGCGAGCATGACGACCATGGCCACCGCAAATGTCGCCAGGGTGATGGACGCACTGCCGATCATCTGCGCAATCAACACATGTGTGCCTCCGCCGTAGAAAAGCCCGGTCAACGGAGCGCTGTTGTCCGGAGCAACTGGGCCGGTGGCGCCGTACTTACCGCATGCAAACAAACCGAGCGAGAGGGTTCCCCAAATACCGCAGACACCGTGGACGGGAACCGCTCCGATCGGGTCGTCGATTCGCAACCATTCGAGGAGGTCAATTCCCCAAAGGACAACCACTCCGGCAACAGCGCCAAGGAGAACAGCTCCCGTGGGGCTTACCCAGTAGCAAGGGCAAGTGATGGCTACCAATCCAGCGAGGAATCCGTTGGTCGTAAAACCGGCGTCCCACTTTTTGGTCGTAAAGTAGCCGTAAATGATGGAGCTGAGGCCCGCCGCGCACGCAGCCAGCGTCGTGTTCGTGGCCACGCGCCCGATGCCCACAAAGTCCATGGCCGAAAGTGTGCTGCCTGGATTGAAGCCGTACCAGCCGAACCAGAGAATCAATCCGCCACTGACCGCGATGGTCAAGTCGTGAGGCAGCATTGGCGCGCCGCCATCCCGCTTGAACTTCCGGCCCAGCCGCGGCCCTAGAACGATGGCTCCTGCTAAGGCGATGAACCCGCCGATGGTGTGAACGACCGTTGACCCGGCAAAGTCGTGGAAGCTCATTCCAAGCGATGGGAAGAAGTTTCCGGAGCTCCCCATGTTGGCGAGCCAGCCGTCCGGTCCCCAGGCCCAGTGTCCGATAATCGGGTAGATGAAGCCGGTGACACATATGCTGTAGAGCAGGTCACCGACGAATCCGGTGCGCCCAATCATTGCGCCGGACGTAATCGTGGAACACGTATCGGCAAAGGCGAACTGGAAGATCCACACCGCCAGGAATGCCACCCCGGTGGTTTCATAGGTAGCCGGCGCGTTCTGGAGGAAAAACCAGTGGTAGCCGATGAAACCGTTTCCGTGGCTGAACATGAACGCGAACCCGATGGCGTAGAAGAGGATTCCGCACAAACACGTGTCTACTACGCATTCCACAAGTACGTTCACCGTTTCGCGGGAGCGGCAGAAACCCGCCTCTAGCATCGTAAAACCTACTTGCATGCCGAACACCAGGAACGCGGCCACCAGCGTCCACGCGGTATTAACCGGATTCACGATGTCTGCGGCTTTGACCGGCGCGTCATCCGCCAGCACCTTGGTAAAGAAGAGAGGGCAAATCACGGCCATTACGGCGAGCACCGAAAGAACGCCGATTACCTTGCCTGCCAGCAGCGTCCCGCCGTATCGGCGCCATTCGCGCTGTTGGAGGCGGCTCCCCAAGCGGACGATTTTCTGCGAGAACGTGAGGCGCGGTTCTTCCTTTCGTCTTTTTGTTCCGACTCTTGTTCCGAACATTCGCGGTCTCCTTTATCGCGTCGTTATTCCGGTTATTTCGAACAGCTCGTCCTGACTCGGTCGAATCCACAACCTGCAAGCGAAGGTGGGCCTCGGTGTCTTCGCCGTTCGTTTCGGTAAGCGCGCGAAAGCGAGCTGAATCGCATTCGCGGCTGTTCGCTAACGTGCATCTGCGTCACCCGTGTCGATTCTTCTGACGGCGTCGTAATCGCTAACCTGGAACTCTTCTGTCTGAAGCGGTTCCAACACGCCGTCATCCATCCAAAATTGGAAGCCGTACAGCTTGGCTCGCATCGCTAAGGACCGAACCGCGGCCGGAGCTCTCTCTGCGCGATGCACCTGCCCCCTGACGATCAGTTCAAGCGAATCGCCGTCCGACCGGCGATAGATTTGCAGGAGGGCGGTTTCGACGTTAGGAATCAGGCGCAGCAGGAGCGACCGAACTTGTATGGCGTCTTTCAAGGTCTGCAACGAGGCGTGGTGTTCTCCAACGACGCTCGGCAAACTGGCATCCCATTCGTCGGGGGGCCGCGCGACCCAGTCGCATTCAGCGTGCGACTCATGGAGCTCAAATCTCAGGAAACGAAGCGATGCGCGCGAAAGGCTTCCGGCGCGCGCGCGAGTCGGAATCCCTCGGACAAAATCTCCGATAGCGCAAAGGCGCTTCGCCAAATTCCCGCTTTCGCTCTGGCGCGAACGGTTGCGCTCGACAATCGCGATTTGAGAGATCATCAACATCGCCAATCACCTTTCACGTAAAAGTGCGGTCCAATCCCGCAAGTGTGCCGATGTTCGCGGTGCTTAAGCCGCGCAACCGCTGCGCGCGCTCCGCACACGCGGAATTGCGCGCCATACTCGCAGGGCCATTGGGCGGATACTGCTCAAGCCCAAAACCGCCTGCGCGTTAGCTCGTCGTCGAGCCCGATGTAGCGATTAGTTGGACACGGCGTTGTGTCCGAGAAACAACTCACATCAGTGAAGGCTGAATGCGAGGCCTGCCTTCGTCATCGAAGGAGGGAGGAAACGACCTGAACGCGTCGTCGTTTCCATGCGAAGTTTGCAGGCGAAGGGCGACAGAGTCAAATTCAAGTTTTCAATAGCAGTGATTCGATTGGCAGCTGTGGAAAACCGCGACCCGCATAGGAATTACCGGGAAGAACCCTTCAGCTCGTCGTTTAAAATCACCGATTCAGCGATATCTTTCATGGACTTGCGCCGCTGTTGGCTTTCGCGTTGCAGAATGCGATACGCTTCCGTCTCGCTGATCTTCAATTCGCGCTGCAGAATTCCTTTGGCTCGCTCGACAATTTTTCGCGCTTCAAGCTTCCCCGAAAGCTCGGAGTTTTCGGTTTCAAGGCGAGCGCGCTCCACTTCTGCTCCCACCAGAAAGCCAATCGCAGAAACCAGCCCAATTTCGCGCTGTGTGTATACGTGTGGCGCGCGGCTCTGCACGTTAATCACGCCGACCAGCCTTCCGCCGCTTACCAGCGGGACCGAGAGAAAAGCCTCGAAGCTGTCCTCCGGTAGTTCGTTGAATACTTTGAAGCGAGGTTCCTGCGACGCGCTTTCCGCCACGGCGACCGGTCTGCGATGTTCCGCGACCCAACCGGTGATCCCTTGTCCAAGCTGCATCTTCACGCGGCCAATGCTTTCCGGATGCGGGTTCTTGGACGCGCGCAGAACCAGGTCGTCCCCTTCCATCACGTAGATCATGCAGGAGTCGCACTCGACGACAGCGGCAACAAACTCGACGACCTCGTGCAACACCTGATTCACGGGATCAGCCGCAGAAAGCCGCGTCGCCATCTTGCTCAGCACAGCGATATCGAAGAACACTTCGCGCTCTTTCGACGCCAGCTTCTCCATTCGCGACTGAAAGACGTCGAGCTGTGCTTGTCCATCGCGGCGCGAACGATCGCGCGCCAGCGCCTGTTCGATGGCCGCGAGCAAATCTTCCTTTTGAAACGGCTTCGACAAAAACTCCACGGCGCCAGCTTTCATTGCCCGCAGTGTCATGGGGATGTCGCCATGCGCGGTGATGAAGATGATGGGTATTTGGAGACCGGCGCGCTCCATCTCATCCTGAAAATCAAGTCCATTCTTGCCCGGCAATCGCACGTCGAGCACCAGGCAGCTTGGAGCGTCCGCGCGTTCCGCCTTCATGAATTCCTCGGTCGAGCCGAAGGCCTCGGCGTGGAAGCCGACGGATTTCAGTAAGCTGCGCACTGAATCACGGATGGATGCGTCGTCGTCGATGATGAAAACCGCAGAGCGAATTTCCGTAGCAATCATGAGTGTGACTCGATTGGCAGAGTAAATCGGAAGATGGAGCCGCCCTCGGGCCGGTCCTCAGCCCACAATCGCCCGCGATGCGATTCCACCAATGAGCGGCTAATCGACAGGCCCAGCCCTGTGCCATGCGGTTTCGTCGTGAAGAATGGATCGAAGATCTTTTCCGCGGTGCCGGGGGGAATGCCGCAGCCGTTATCTTCCAGCGACAAGCTAATCACCGCGTCATTCTGCAGCAACGAACGAATTACAATTTGGCGTGGGGTGCCGTTTATATTGTCGGTTGCCTCCATGGCGTTGACGATCAGATTCAGCAGCACCTGTTGTAGCTGCACACGATCGGCCTTCACGCGCGGCAGATTGGCGGCCAACTCGGTTCGCAAAGAGACGTGCCGGTTGGTAATTTCGTGATGCAGCAGAGCAATCAGCTCCTGTATCGCCGCATTCACATCGAGCCACTCCGTGGAAAGCGGCTGTTTCTGGAAAAGCGCGCGAATGCGGCCAATCACGGCCGCGGCGCGCGCGCCATCTTTTACGATCGTTTCCGCCGCGAGCCGCGCTTCTTCGAGATTCGGCGGATTCGCGGAAAGCCATTCAAGGCACGCGTTGCCGTAGTTCAAAACGGCCGTCAGCGGCTGGTTCACTTCATGCGCAATCGAGGCGGTCAGCTCTCCCATGGTCATCGCGTGCGACAAATGCGCCAGCTCCGATTGCGCTTGAACCAACCCCTGTTGTGCTTCTTCCCGCTCAGCGATGCTATTCGCCAATTCCGCGGTGCGCTCCGCCACTCGAGCCTCCAACAGGTCGCGTGCGTCGCGCAATGCTTCGGCGTCGCGCCTTTTCGAAGCGCTCACCCAGCTGGCCACCAGCGCGCAGACGACGAATGCACCGAAATACGCCGTATCCGTCGCATTGATCGCGAGGGAATAGTGCGGAGGCACAAAGAAGTAATCGACCGCAAAAGTGGAGAGCACCACGGACAGCAGCCCCGGCCCTGGCCCTCCGAACCATGCGGCGGTCATCACCGCAGCGACGAACAGAAAAAGAAATGGGTACGGGAAATACCTCTGGATGACGAGGCTCGAAACCAGCGCCCCTGACACGAGCAACACAGCCGCTCCGTACTCGAGTACGGTTTTCCCAAATTGGCTGCGACGCATTCTGTGGCCCAACGAAGCGCAGCCATTTTCGAACACGCCCGGTCGCAGCATACTCATGTATTGGATTTGAGCAGACATGCGCGCTCCAAAGGCTACCAAGGCGTCCGCAGCCGGGTCCAATCGGCACTTTTTATGCAGCCAATCGTTTTCTTGATGGCAAGGCTGGCCAGCCACGTAGCCGGCCCATCTGCGATCCCCTAATCCAGAAATCATTGGATTGTAGGGCGCAATTCGTGGTTCTTCAGGTCTTCGGTCTCACTTCTGGCGTGACGTTGCGATTGGTGTTCCGCGCAAAGCTACGGGAGATTCAAAACGCCACCTCTGGGGCTCAATCTCAACGATACGGAGTTCCTCGCGCATAACAGCCGTGTGATTTCGAAACGCACGGTGATCGCCTGGGGACCGGCCACATCGCCTTCCGGCTCCTTGCTCAAGTCTGTTGCCCAAACCATCGAGAATATTGATTGTCACAATCGGTATTTCAAGGAGGACCAGCTCGCGCCCATTGCTAGAATCGAGTCCTGTTGTAGTGGCTTGGCAAAGAGCGGTAGGCCGTTCGTTGACTGGTCCAAGGGTTCCTCAAAGCACCCAGACAGGTGTAGCGGCCACCAAAAGGATCGCTAGCACAAGGTAATGAAAGGAAAGGTCTACCTCATCGGTGCAGGCCCTGGAGATCCTGAACTCCTGACGCTGAAGGCGTACCGGATAGTAACTCAAGCAGAGGTAATACTTCACGACGAACTGGTTAGCCCGGAGGTTCTGAGCCTCGCTCGGCCATCGGCTGATATACGAAATGTCGGGAAGCGGTGCGGACGGAAGACCGTCAGCCAAGAACAGATTCATTCGTGGATGATCTCGTCTGCGACGGAAGGACGCGTCGTCGTCCGACTAAAGGGAGGCGATTCATTGATTTTCGGCCGCGCCGGCGAGGAAATGGACGCGCTTCGCCAGGCAGGTATTGAGTTCGAGATCGTTCCAGGAGTAACCGCCGCTCTTGGTGCGGCGGCAGAGGCCCGCATTCCGCTGACAGACCGAAAACTGGCCTCGAGACTGATCTTCTTGAGCAACCATCGATGCGGTGAGAAAACTCCGTCAGAGCTTCAAGGCTCCATCTCACACGATACGACGGTGGTGGTGTATATGCCGGGCAACGATTATCGAGGATTGGCTGAAAAGATGGCTGCCACCGGTTTGGGGCAGCAGGCCCCTTGCATCCTGATTTCCTGCGCGACATCACCGCATCAGCAAACCCACCGGACAACCTTGGCGAAGTTAGCGAGCATTCGGCGCCTCCCTGCACCAACATTGCTCATCATTGGGGCAGTGGCTGGGCCGAGCTCACTTAAGGAAGAGGACGCCCGTATTTCGGAATGCCCATCTGTCCAGGTGGCCGACCGCTGAGGGTGGCCAGTCGAAGTCCACGTACGCGGCCCCACGACCATTACAAATCGGGCGGGAAGTTCGTGACGCACGCCCCGCATGTATCAAGCTCCCTTCTTCTCCCATCCGCGTGTGGTCCCTTCGTTGACAATCACTTCGGCGACTTCCTTCATGGACTTGCGCAGTTGCCGACTCTGCCTCCGCAAGCGGAAATAAGCCTCCTGCTCGGTCAATTGGAGTTCGCGTTGCAGAATTCCTTTGGCGCGCTCGATGAATTTCCGAGCCTGAAGTTCCTCCGAAAGATGAATACTGGTTTGTTCCAAACGCGCCATCTCGATTTCCGCACCTACGAGAAAGCCGATCGTCGATATTAGGCGAATCTCTCGCTTGGTGTAGGAGTGTGGCGCACGATGTTGCAGGTTGATCACGCCGATGAGCCTGTCCCGGCAAAGGATGGGCACGGACAGGAAGGCTTCGTATCGATCCTCGGGCAGTTCGTTGAAGAACTGAAAGCGAGGATCGTGAAACGCGTTTTGCGTTACCGCCACCGGTCGACGATGTTGCGCCACCCATCCGGTGATCCCTTGTCCGACGTGCAGCTTCAACTGGTCCAATTCCGACAGGTGCGGATTCTTGGAGGCGCGCAGGACGAGCTCATCATCCTCGAGCACGTAGACGAAGCACGAATCGCATTTCACGACGGCGGACGCGAAGTCGACGATGCGCATTAGCACATCACGTAACGGACTTGCCGCGGCCATCCTGCTTCCCAACTCGTGCAGGAAGTCGACGCCTGGCTCGGCGAGCTTCTCGCGAAGTATCCGCGCGGAACACTCGGCCGCCTCCTTGACCAAGAAGCCCATCCTTGCTTGAGAAGCCTCAAGATCGGGCGGAAGGCCGAGAGATCTCAGATGTTCGGATGTTGTGGGCCCTATCGAGGCAACCACCACGCGCTCCAGACTGTTGCGCAATGACTCCTCGATTCGCATCGCACCTGCCACCTGAAACAGGTGTCGGGCTTGAACGCCAGCGGTCAGGAGCAAGACATTCATCTCGCCGCGAACGAGAGACCTCGCCGCCGCCTGAAGGGGTGCAGGATCGTTGGGCAGGGACCAACTGTAGAGTGGAATGGTCGTGACGTATGCCCCCCGTTCTTGCAGGCCCGTGAGCAATTCTGCGCAGGGGACGCCGTATTCTTGAATGGCGATTCGCAAACCGCTCAGAGGCTGGGTACTTGCATCGTCGTCGAGCACTCGCAGTACTTCGCGCCATGTGTTCGGTCTCGGAGCCACAAAATCGGGTTTTACGCCAAACTCTCGTAGAGCCGCAAGCGGCTTGTTGCCCCGCGCGACGACTCGCACCCTGCCAAGCGCTGCGCGAAGTTGCTCGCGTGGGTAGATCGTCTCGGCAGCATTGACTAGCATCCGAATGCCCGCGCCGGTCAAGAAGACCACCATGTCGAAATGTCCACTGACCAACCCAGAAGCGAAGGACAGCGCATGATCGCGCCCGCGCGGAATCTCACGCAGCGCCGGGACTACCGTCGGCTGCCCCCCGTAAGCAGCGACCAGTTTGGCCAGGTCGTCGGCGTGGCGGCTCTCCAGAGCCAAAACGCGCAATCCCGCAAAGCTTGCGGAGCCCATGAACTATCCTAAAAGCAGAGATTCGTCTCTACGTATCCAAATTGTGCATTGGGTCCATCACGATTGATGTTTGCGATGGCACCCCCTTACCCATGCCCGAGAGAGTTCCGTTCAATCGGCGCTCTCTCCGGCAGCGCTTGCCACCAGCCCACGATACGAGAAAACTCCTGCTCGGCGAACCGAGGCTTGATGCCACGTTGAACACCAGCGAGTGCCCAGTTGTAGCAGAATGAAATCGGCAAACAGGAATGCCACTCCAAACGCGTAGAGCCCCCAAGAATACTGGCCAGCTCGGTCCTTGACCGCTCCCATGATGGACGGAAGAAGGAATCCGCCGAAGCCGCCCGCGGCGCCTACCAGCCCGGTCATGATGCCGATGCTCCCGGAAAATCTTTGTGGAACGAGTTGAAAGACCGCGCCATTGCCCATGCCAAGCATCGCCATCACCAGAAGCAGGAGGGACACCTCGGCAGCCAAATCAGGAAGTGCGCCGACGCCCAGCAGACAAACGCCGAGGCCGCCAAGCAGCATGAGGAGTATTCGGTAACCGCCAATCCGATCCGACAACCACCCGCCCACGGGTCGAAGAAAACTGCCGGCTAGAACGACGAGAGTTGTGAAGTCACCAGCCTGAACTTTCGTCAAGTGGTATTGATCGTGGTAAAAGACAGGAAGGAAGCTCGTGAGACCAACGAAACCACCGAACGTAAAGCAGTAGAAGAAGCAAAACCACGCCGCATCGGGCTGGCGTAACACCATCGCGTACTCTCGCCATGTCGGAGGCGCCGCGCGAGCCGGACTATCCTCTGCCAAGATGAAGAAAAGCACGATCACGAAAAGAACCGGGAGTAGGGCAAGCCCCATGGTATTTGCCCAGCCCAACTTCTGTGCTAAACGGGGCGCGAGCAGCATTGCAATCAAAGTGCCGGAATTCCCCGCGCCCGCGATGCCCATCACCAATCCTTGGTATTCAGGAGGGTACCAGCGTCCTGCGAGAGGCAAGGCGACGGCGAAGCTCGCACCGGCCACGCCCAGCAAGATACCGACGCCGTAGAACTGCAATGTCGTGTGCGCCCACTGCCAGCCCATCAACAGCGGAACCAAGGTAAGAGTCAAACCAAACAAGCCTGCCCTCCGCCCGCCCCAACGATCTCCGAGAATGCCCAGCAGCGGTCGAAACAGCGATCCTCCCAAAAGCGGTATGGCCGTTAGCAATCCTTTTTCGGTCGCCGAGAGCTTCATCTGTTCGCCCAGAAAGGGCGCCAGCGGCCCCAGCAAGACCCAGGCCATGAAGCTGATGTCAAAGTAGAAAAACGCCGACAAGAGAGTTGGAAAGTGTCCGCTCTGGAAGAAGCCCTTCGAGTTCATCTCAATTCGGTACCTCCGCTCTTGCTTCGAATTCGGACACACGACCGGGGAGATCTGCGTGCGCAGCGATGCTCTCCTCTATCGCCGCGCAATCGGCCGACAGTTCAAGCATCACGACGCCATCCTCGACGCGAGTACGAAACGTTTCTACGCAAGTCGATACTTTCGGCGCGGTGACTACCGTTCCGCTGTCGAGGTCGATCTTCCACGCGTGGAGCGGGCAGACGACCGCGTTCCCAGCGATGATGCCCTCCGCTAAAGGGCCGTCTCTGTGCGGACACCGGTTGTCGACAGCCAAAAAGCGCTCCCCGAGATTAAAGATCGCTACTTCGCGGCCAGCGACCCTCACCGAGCGCCCTTCACGCAACGGAATATTCCGACAATCAGTAATTCGGACCCATATCTTGCGTTTGCTCATGCGAGGACATTCTCCAATGGCTCGATTTGCACAAATTGGGTCGGATTGTTCGGCTCATCTCGTTCGAGCCACGCGTCACGCGAGCGCGCCTTCGATTTGCGTAGACGCTCGATCAGGCCATCCTTCACCGCATCGAGCGCGTAAACTGTTTCCTTCCGTACCTTCTCAATACCCAGCCGCTCTACGAAGTCGTACGTGCGCTCCAAATAATTCGCGTTTTCACGGTAGTACTGGAAGAACAAGGAAGCAGCATCGAGAGCCTCTTCGGTCGTTTTCACCGTGATCAGCAGATCCGCTTTGCGGACCTTTTTCCCGGCCGCCCCACCCACTACCACCTGCCAGCTTCCTTCCTGGCCCACGAGCCCGACATCTTTCACGGTCGCTTCGGCACAGTTGCGCGGACAGCCCACGGCGCCCATTTTCAGCTTGTGCGGCGTGTACAGGTTTTCCAAACGCCGCTCGAGTTCGATACCCGCGCTGGTGGAATCCTGCACACCGAAGCGGCAGAAGTCCGTCCCGACACAGGTCTTCACCATGCGCACGCCCTTGGTGTAGGCCTGTCCGGAGGGCATCCCCAGATCTGCCCAAATTCTTGGAAGATCGGCTTTTTGGATTCCGAGCAAGTCGATGCGCTGGCTGCCGGTGATTTTCACCATGCGTGCGTTGTACTTCTCCGCGGCGTCGGCGATACGCCGCAATTCATCGGGTGAGGTGACGCCACCGCGCATTCTCGGAACCACCGAAAAGGTTCCGTCCTTTTGAATGTTCGCGTGCACGCGATCGTTGATGAATCGGGCCGAGCGATCTTCGTCGTGGCCGCCGCACCAGAGCATGTCCAGCATGTAAGAAAGCGCCGGCTTGCACACCTCGCAGCCCAAGCCGTTGCCATAAATGTCGAGCACCTCTTGCACCGAATGAAGTCTTTGGCTCCGTAAAATCTCGCGAAGATTCTCCTGTGCGAATGGAAGGCACTCGCACAGTATCTGCTTGGCATCTTCCTGGAATTCAGGCGCAACCGCCCTGAGTATCCGCTGGCAGAGCGACGAACAACTTCCACAACCCGTGGACGCGCGAGTGCATTCCTTCAACTGGGCCAGCGTCTGGATACCCTTCTCGTGAATGGAGCTGATGATGGCGCCCTTGGTGACACCCATGCATCCGCAGATGGTTTCGCTGTCCGCCAGCTCAGCAACGTCGAGACCGGCATCCTCCGCGGCTGCCGGGAAAAGCAGTTGGCGACGCATCGTGCTGAGGTCGGCCGAGGCGCGCAGCCAGTCCATGTAACGATGGCTATCGTCGATTTCGCCGACCAGAATCACGCCGGTCAGTTTGTTGTTCTTGAGCGTCAGCTTCTTGTACATTCCCAGTGACGCATCTTCGTAGCGAATCACTTCCGATCCGTCGAGCTTGTCCGCGATTTCTCCGGCGGAAAAGACATCCACGCCCATAATCTTGAGTTTGGCTGCGGTGACACTTCCCTGATACCTCGGGCCCTTATTCCCAGAAATGGTTG
>JASHRI010000310.1 GCA_030037435.1 Candidatus Acidiferrales bacterium
TGCTGTTGCGCAGACGAAGGGTTTGCTCTTTCATCTTGTCCAAAAGGCGGCGGGCCCAAACGAACTCGGCAGCCAACAAGCCGAGCGCGACCAAGATGGTGATGCTGCCGGGCGCAGGCGTAAAGAACATCACGATTCCAGCAGCGAGGAGTGTGAAACCGAAGAGAATTCGAAAAAAACGCTTGGCCTGTTGGAAAGTTTTAATGAACACGGTCCCAGGTTCGGCCCTCCCACCACCGCGAGCAGCTTCCGTCTTTCGCGCCGCTCAATTTACTGGCTCAGATGCAAAGCGAAGCGGATACGCTTCTGACAATTTACTGAGCACGCAGCCTGCCAATAAGAGTTGCGCTTGCTCCATGCGTATCCCCTGCTGATAATGGACTTCTCGCAAGCCCGGGATTTCCAAGGCGTTGCCGGCTTCCAAATGTGGGAATATTTTTCAAACAGGGGATGAAAAAATGGACCTTCTCAGCAAGCGCATGGAGATTCCCGAAGGCGCCAACTTAATCCTCGGCCACGCGCACTTCATCAAGACCGCTGAGGATCTCTATGAAGTCGTGGTCAACACGGTCCCTGGAGCGAAGTTTGCCGTGGCCTTTAACGAAGCGTCAGGCCCAAGCCTGATTCGCGTCGAATCGAACGATGACGAGCTGCGGCGCGCCGCGATTTCGAATGCGCAGGCTCTCGGCGCGGGCCACGCGTTCGTCCTGTTGATCCGCCAGGCGTACCCGATCAATTTGCTCAGCCGGGTGCGCGATTGTTTCGAGGTTTGTTCGATTTTCTGCGCGACTGCAAACCCCGTGGAAGTGATTCTGGCCGAAACCTCGCAGGGGCGCGGCATTCTGGGCGTCGTCGATGGCGGCCCGCCAAAGGGTGTGGAGGGACCGGACGAGGCAAAGCTGCGCCATGAGTTCATTCGCAAGATCGGCTACAAGCTATGAACGGAGGATGGCGGTAGGTGAGATCGACCTCATAATACGTGCCGAGTGATTTTCAGCAGTGGAGGAGTGAAGATCCTGCGAGAGAACTAGAATTTATAGAAAATTCCGACCGAGACTTTCGGACTGTATTGGGTGGTGCCAAAGAAAGTAGTCCCGACAAGGTCGCCTTCCACGCGATAGCCGAGTCGCTTGCTGCGCCCAGCCGCCACATCCAACCCGCCACCCACCTCGTAGCCAAAAGCGTTCGTACCGCCAAAGGCCGTCTGCGGGATGAAGTGCGCCACTCCCACGAGGCCATGGACCCAGAGGACTGCACGGCCCTGCTTTGACCAGCGGTAGTGAACGCCCCCCATTCCGGTAGCGAGCTTATCATTGACGCCCGACACAGAAGCGAATACGCCGGTCACACCACCTTCGATTCCTAACGAGCCGCCGTGAAGGTAGTAAGCGACGTCAAAATCGAACCCGTTCATGTTGGGGAGAGTACCGGGGACTTCATAGAATTTCAGGAACGTATAGCCGCCATACACCTGCCAGTCGTATTCCTGGTACACGCCGTAGACGCCCTGGGGCTCTGCAGGCGCTGGCGAAGCCCATGCGCTTGCCACCGGCTCAGGCATCGCCATCGCGGGAGAGGGCTGCGAGGCCAGCGCGAAGAGCGCGTTCGTCGGCCTTGTCGCCTGAAAGGAAGCCGAGAGCGACCCGGAGTCGACGGAGTCTGCCTGATTTATCTGCGCTCGGGCGCTGCCCGCACAGATAAATAGAAATGCACAAAAGAACGCGACCCGCTTCATCGCCCACTTCCCCCAAAAGTCTGCCCACTGCTGCTATCTCAATTAAACCGGGGGGCCTGTTTACTGTCCACTTATTTGCGATGCGCGCGACGCGAGGGAATTAACGTCCTTCCGGACAGTAGGCAAGGAGGATATCCCGCCTGATGCTTGGGCTGCGGCTGATTGGACCGGATTTGCGAAACGCGAGGACAGATCAGGACGCCTGGGACGCACCGTAGCGCACGAGCAGCACTGTAATGTCGTCGGCCTGCGCCGCGCCTCGCGTGAACCGTTGGACACCATCAAGAACGACACGCTGCAGCTGTTCCAGTGGCGCGCTGCGAAGACCGCCGAGAGCATCCCGGAACCTCTCGACTCCAAACATGTCGTCCGCGGGGTCCATAGCTTCGGTTACGCCATCGCTGAAGAGGATCATGGTATCGCCGGGGCGGAGTTGATGCCGGGCCACCGTATATTCGGCACCGTCGACAAGGCCGACGGGGAACGAGCCTTCGCTAAAAGGCTCGCAAATCCCATCCTCGCAAAGGAGGAAAGGTGAAGGGTGGCCGGCGTTAATGAATTCGAGGGAACCGTCACGATCGAGGATGCCAAAGAACATCGTAGCGTAGCGGCCCACTTCAGCGTGTTCGCAAAGGAAACGATTGATGTGCGCAAATACGCGAGCGGGGTCGGCGCCGATCGACATGCCAGTCAGCGCGCCTTGCAGCATGGTGGTCAGCAGCGCGGCGCCCAGCCCCTTGCCGGAAACGTCGGCTATCAGGAAGGCTGTGCGGCCGTTATCCATGGGGAATACATCGAAGTAATCGCCGCCAACCGTGAGGCACGGAATATTCGTGCCGCTTACCGTCATGTGCGGAAAATCGCGAAATCCGCGCGGTAAGAGGGCTTGCTGTATGTCGCGGGCAATCCCCAACTCTTGCTCCAGGCGCTTGCGTTCGCGCTCGCGTTCCACCAGGCGGGCATTATCCAGAATGCTTGCAGCTTCCGAGGCGAGGGCGTCTAGAATGCGGCGGTCCAACTTGGAGAATGCAGCGGGGCGGCGAGAATCGAGATAGACGACGCCCAGAAAATCACCGTGACGACCGTGGGAAGTTGACTCCATCGAATTGTGCTGGGGCATTGTGTAAAGCGGAATCACCACCACCGCCCGCAAACGCTGGGCGACAATGCTGACCGCTACTTGGAGGTCGGGTACAGCCTGCGCCAAATCTTCCGTGATCACACTTGAGTGGCGGTCCAGTGCCATGCGGATCGCAGTCTGGCTCGGTGTGAGGTTTTCCGCAGCGAGGTGCCGACCGCCGCTTTGGCGTGCCAGGCGAACCTGCAAGCCGCCCGCGGAATCTGCTTCCAACAAGAGCCCCCGGTCGGCGTCTGTGACGGTAATCGCATGGTCGAGCATCGTGCCGAGCACGGATTCAAGAGGCAGTCTCGAGTGCAGCAAAGCGGTCGCTTCGAGCAGTACATTGAGTTTGTGGAGCCCACCACCCGACGCAGGATCGCTCGTGGTCAAGTGCTCGATGCGGCTCAGGACGTCCGTGATCGAGCTATCCAGGGTGGAAGCACAGTATTTCAGTTCGTAGAAGTTTTCGACGCCAAAAGTCACCACATCGCCGTCGTCCAAAACTCGGCGCGCGATTTTCTCTCCGTTCACGAAGATGCCGTGCCGCTGGCCCCGATCTTCCAACACGTGCCGCTGCGCTTCTACCAGAATCGCCGCACAGCTCCGGGAAATGCGAGGATCGGCGAGTTGCAAATGCTTGGCGGTTTCGCCGCCCCGTCCAATAAAGAAGGGTGACTCGGTGATGCGCACGAAGCGGCGGGCGCCGCCCGGCGCGACTACTTCGAGGCCGGCTTCGTTACTAGTTGGCTCCTCAAGCATTTGAATATGCTCCCCAAGACGGCGGAAACCCATGACCTGACACGCAGGTACCCGACGGTATGTGGAGGTATATTAGCGCGAAATTGCGCGAACTGCTTCTTCTTCCGTGTCCGAAACGTCGAAGACGGTGAGCAGCTTGGTGATTTGCAGTACTTCCTTGAATTTGGCTCCCAGATGGCACAAGCGCATGGACGCCCCTTCGGAGGCAGCGCTGCGATGAGAGGCGACGAACGCTCCGAGTCCGGAACTGTCAATCTCGGTGACGTTCTCCAGGTTCAGCACAATCTTCACTTTCCCTTCCGCGAGCAGGCTCCTCACTTTCTCGCGAAACGCCGTGGTCGCCTCTCCGAGCACCATGCGGCCGTCCAGCGCCAGTACGGTCACGCCACCCTCGTCGCGCACTGTCATTTTCAGCGCCACGTCTCTTGCTCCTGCGCAGCGTCCTTTACGAACACGCCGACAGAGGTATTGCAGGCCCGCGTGCCCGATGGATGGAAGAAGGTCGCCCCAGATATTCCTCCTATAGGGGGGAATACGCAAGCGCGGGATAAACCCCCAACTGGCCGATAGTTCCGGCGCTATCTATTGACTGGATGCCACGCGTTTGCTACGATTTGCTCGCTGCTCAACCAGCAGCGCTTATCCAGAGTGGCTGAGGGGACAGGCCCTAGGAAGCCACAGCAACCTGGCCCGAGTGCCAAGGTGCTAATTCCTGCCCAGTGGGGAGAGATAAGATCCTCAACTGACCGGTACCCGGTCGATTGAAGATTCAGCTCCCAAACTGAAGTTGAGCTGAGCGCGTCCCGTTAGGGCGTTGGCTCACCTATTACTCGCGTCGTGCCGGCATTACGCGTGCCTTCGGCGGTAAGCTTGGCGGGACGACCGCGACGGGGGTGAAACATGAAGTTCGCTACCAAGACGATCCACGCGGGCCAGCCCTCGGAGCCGGAAACCGGCGCTCTGGTGGCCCCGATCTTCCAAACCTCCACGTATGAGCAGGAGGCACCCGGCCAGGATAAGGGCTTTTCGTATTCGCGCACGAATAATCCCACCCGCCAACGCCTGGAAACCGTACTCGCTGAGTTAGAGAGCGTGCAATTCGCCGCAGCCTTCTCGTCGGGTTTGGCCGCAGAAAATGCTGTGCTGCAAGCCTACGCCCGTCCCGGCGACGAGGTCATTATCCCTCTGGACGTCTATGGTGGCACGTATCGAATCCTGAACCGCGTGTTCCAGCCGACCGGCGTCGTCGTCCGCCAGATCGACACGAGCAACTTGAAGACACTGGAAGCCACGATGTCGCCGCGCACTCGCCTCGTTTGGATCGAGTCGCCCACGAACCCGCGCTTGTTGATCAACGACATTGCCGCTATCGGCCGGATCGCCCATGCGCGCGGCGCGCTGGTGGTGGTGGACAACACCTTCGCCACGCCCGTGTTTCAACAGCCCTTCGAACTGGGCGCCGACATCGTCGTCCACAGCGTCACCAAGTATCTCGCGGGCCACTCCGACACCGTCCAAGGAGCCGCCTTGGCCAAGGACGCCGCAGTTTTCGAGCCAATCAAGTTCTTGCAGAACGCCACCGGCGGAATACCGTCTCCCTTTGACTGTTGGCTCACCATGCGCGGCTTGAAGACGCTGGAATTGAGGATGCAGCGCCATGAGCAGAACGCGACCGCCATCGCGAACGCCCTAAACGGCCACGCGCTGGTGCGTTGCGTTTACTACCCCGGCTTACCGAATCATCCGGGCCACGACATCGCCAAACGCCAGATGACTGGTTTCGGTGGCATGGTTTCCTTCGAACTCGACGGCACGAAAGACGAGGTCGTCACATTCTCATCGTCTCGGCGCTATTTCGCGCTCGGGGAAAGCCTGGGTGGAGTAAAGGCGCTGATCTGCCATCCCGCCACGATGACGCACGCTTCGATTCCGGCCGAGGCGCGCGCCGAGCTAGGCCTTTCTGACATGCTGATTCGCCTCTCGCCAGGCTGCGAAAATTTCGAAGATCTGGTGGATGACCTTCTGCAGGGCCTCGCCGAAATCGAGCAGGCACGCTCGGCGCGAAAACCGGCGGCGGCCGCATCGCGCCGCTAAATCGTCAAACCGCTCGCCGTGCTCGCAGTCCAGCGCGGCGGCCTCAAAATTCATTTCCTGTCCTTCTGCCCTGAGCGCCTCGCAGCGTCAATGGTCCAGTTTTCGCTATCGTTTGATACCGGTTTTGATATCTTTGAAACCTTGAGCGAGTCATTCCGATGACGCCAATTCGATACGACTGGACTCGCGATGAAATTCGGCGCATCTACGGGCTTCCCCTGCCCGATCTGATCTTTCAGGCGCAGAGCGTTCATCGCGAATTTCATCGAGCCAACGAAGTCCAGCTCTGCAGGCTGCTCTCGATCAAAACCGGCGGGTGCCCGGAGGACTGCGCCTATTGTTCGCAAAGCGCGCATTACAAGACCAGCGTGGCGCGCGAACCTCTCATGAATCCCGTCGACGTGCTGGCCGCGGCCCGCCGCGCGAAAGACGAAGGCGCCACGCGATTCTGCATGGGCGTGGCCTGGCGGCAAGTGGCAGACGGAAAAGAGTTCGACAGCGTGCTCGAAATGGTGCGCGCCGTAGCTGCGCTCGATATGGAAGTCTGTTGCACGCTCGGCATGTTGACGGAATCGCAGGCGCTCCGATTGAAAGACGCGGGACTGACCGCGTACAACCACAATCTCGACACGTCCCCGGAGTTCTACGGCAAGATCATTACCACACGCACCTACGAAGACCGGTTGCAAACCATCGCGCACGTGCGCAGGGCGGGCATCACCGTTTGCTGCGGCGGAATCGTCGGAATGGGCGAGTCGGACGAGGACCGTATTGGATTGCTTCATCAATTGGCGCAGCTTTGTCCTCATCCGGAAAGTGTTCCGATCAATGCGCTTGTGCCCGGTGAAGGAACACCGCTGGAAAACGCGGAAGAACTCGATTCTTTGGTCCTGGTCCGCACGATCGCCACTGCCCGCCTTCTGATGCCGGGGTCGAGAGTCCGCCTCGCCGCCGGACGCAGACAGATGTCGCGCGAGACCGAGGCGCTCTGCTTCCTTGCTGGCGCGAATTCGATTTTCATGGGCGAAAAATTGCTAACGGCGCCGAATCCGTCGGTGGATCAGGATGCCTCGATGTTGCACAGTCTGGGATTGAAGGCAATGCAAGGTGTCTGAGGCGCGCGAAAAAGCGGCGGACGCAAATACAATGCGTGAACGCATCGCGCACGAGCTCGATGTTCTCGCTCGGCAATCGCAATTCCGCGCCCTGGAGATTCCGAAAGGCATCAATCTCTGCTCGAATGACTATCTCGGACTTGCCAGCGATCCCCGGCTGCATCAAGCTCTGCTTGAAAGTATCAATCGAGTTCATCAGGTTGGTTCGACGGGCTCGCGCCTTCTCTCCGGAAATTCAAGCGAATGGGAGACCATTGAACGGGAATTCGCCGAATTCGCGGGCACGGACGCAGCATTATGTTTTGGCTCGGGATACGCGGCCAACATCGGATTGCTCAGTTCCCTGCTAAAGCCTGGCGACATCGTGTTTTCTGACGCGCTCAACCACGCGAGCCTAATCGACGGAATCCGCCTTTCGGGCGCGGAGAAAGTGATCTACCCTCACCGCGATTTGCGGTTTCTCGAAACCGCTTTGCGCGCGAGATCCGGAAGGCCGGGCGCGTCGGTGATCGTCACCGAGAGTGTCTTCAGCATGGAAGGCGACGTAGCGCCCATTCGCGACCTGTTGGCGCTGGCGAAGGCCAACAATGCGGCGCTCGTGGTCGATGAAGCACACGCCACTGGAGTCTGCGGCCCGCACGGGCGCGGCATCGCTGCTGAGGAGGGCGCAGAACGCGAAGTTCTCGCCACCGTCCATACCTGCGGGAAGGCTCTGGCGAGCGCCGGCGCGTTTGTCTGCGGAGATGTCGCGCTGCGAGACTATCTGGTGAATCGCGCCCGCACCTTTCTCTTTAGCACCGCCTTGCCTCCCTACTTGGCGGGACAAATTCGGGCTGCTCTCGAAATCGTGCGCGGGGCCGACACCGAGCGCAGCCATCTGCGCGAACTCGCGTCGAATTTGCGCACCAAGCTGAAGGAAGAAGGTATCGACTGCGGCACGAGCTCCACGCATATCATTCCGGTCCTGCTCGGAAGCAACGAAAGAGCGCTACACGTCGCGGGGGAGTTGCAACGCGGCGGTTTTGCCGCCAAAGCGATCCGGCCGCCTACTGTGCCGCGCGGCACCGCGCGCATCCGCGTTTCACTGACCAGCAAAATTTCGATCGAGCAAGTCTGCCAGCTAGCACGCGCCATCAGTGCCGCCTGCCAAACGTTTCAGACCGCATCAGCCGGCGCCGTTCATGTCTGAGCGATTTTTTGTCACCGGCACGGATACCGGCATCGGCAAGACCACCGTCTCGGCCCTCCTATGCGCTGCGCTAGATGCCATCTATTGGAAGCCGATCCAAACCGGTTCGCGCGAGGGAACGGACCGAAACACCGTGATGCGCTTGGCCGAATTGCCCGCGAATCGCACGATCCCCGAAAATTATCTATTTGCGCCGCCCGTCTCACCGCACCTCGCCGCCGAGCGCGCGGGCGTATGCATTGACCTGCGCAAAATTCAAGCGCCGCATCTTCCGAAATCCGAAAATCTGATTGCCGAAGGCGCCGGCGGCGTTCTCGTTCCGGTCAATCGCACTCAGCTGATGGTCGATTTAATGCGCCGTTTGAAATTCCCTGTCCTGCTCGTCGCGCGCACTGCGCTCGGCACCATTAATCACACGCTCATTTCACTCGCGGCACTCCGTGCGGCGCGGCTCAGCGTTCGCGGCGTAATCCTGTGCGGTAAACCGAACGCCGATAATCGCCGCGCCATCGAGCGCTATGGAGAAGTAGCCGTGCTCGGCGCGGTCCCGCTGCTCGCAAGAATCGACCGGGTCTCGCTGCTCCGCGTGTTTCAACGAAACTTTGATCGCAAGGCCTTTGCGCGATGACCTCGAGCCTGCAGATCTGGCATCCCTTCACGCAAGCAGCCGTCGACCCTCCGCCCCTTCGGGTCACCCGCGCCGAAGGCGTCTATATCGACACGGACGATGGTCGCAAGCTGATCGATGGAATCTCGTCGTGGTGGGTCAACCTCCACGGTCATGGCCATCCCGTAATCGTCCGTGCGATTGCCGAGCAAGCCGCGCAAATCGACCACGTGCTGCTCGCTGGGTTCACCAATTCCGCCGTCGAGGACCTGGCATCCGGCCTGCGAGAAGTGCTGCCGCAGCCGATCGAGCACATCTTTTTTTCTGACGACGGTTCGACGGCCGTGGAAGTCGCCATCAAAATGGCGCTGCAGTTCTGGAAAAATACCGGCAAGCCCGAAAAGAAATCCATCGTAGCGCTCGAGCATGCCTACCACGGAGATACGGCGGGAGCCATGTCCGTGGGAGCTGAATCGAGCTTCACCGATGCGTTTCGCGAAATGCTCTTTCCTGTCCACCGCGTGCACTCCGCATACTGTTATCGATGCCCCTTGGGGAAAACGCGTGCCACTTGCGATATCGATTGCCTGGATTCATTGCAACGCCTGCTAGAGCAAAAGAGCGGTGAAATTGCGGCTTTGATTGCGGAGCCTCTGCTGCAGGGCGCCGGCGGCATGATCGTGCATCCTGTGGACTTCCTGCGCCGCGCGAGCCGGCTTTGCAGCGAGCACGAGGTACTTTTCATCGCCGATGAAGTGCTCACGGGATTTGGCCGCTGCGGAAAAATGTTTGCCTGCGAGCTGGCGGGTATCACACCCGATTTGATGTGCCTTTCAAAGGGACTAACCGGCGGTGTCCTGCCGATGGGCGCAACGGCTTGCACCAGGAAAATTCACGAGGCGTTCGTGGGCGGCGATGGCAAACGGACTTTCTATCACGGGCACTCGTACACCGGGAATCCGATCGCAGCGGCCGCCGGCGCGGCGAGTCTCCGCATTTTCAAGAACGAACCCGTATTCGAGCGCATTGCCGCAATCGCCAAAATTCACGAGGAGCGATTGGCGAAGATCCGGAGTCATCCCGCGGTCGGCGACGTGCGTCAAATTGGCACGGTTGCAGCCATCGAGCTTCGCGCGGACGACCCTGGCTACGGCTCAAAGCTTCGGCCCAAGCTCTACAAGTTCTTTCTCGATTCCGGCGTGTTGTTGCGTCCTCTCGGCAATGTCGTTTATATTTTGCCACCTTATGTGATTTCGTCGCAGGAGCTGAACTATATTCACGACCGAATAGCCGAATCGCTCGATCTGTTCACCGCGT